>JANQYF010000041.1:4633-49753 GCA_030729045.1 Ilumatobacteraceae bacterium | reverse complement strand
ACGGGACGATGATCCTACTAAATGGACTGTCCTTGGATTCCCCCCAGCTCCACCATTTGTAGGTCTGCGCGTCAGCGCAGTCCCTATCGCACTTAGATTTCTTCGGTTGTCTTTCGTCTCATCAAAATTGCTATTGCTGCGATGACAGCAACAACTGAAGACATCAAAATGGCGATTTTTGCATTGGTCTGATCAACCGGATTATCAAATGCCAGTTCGGTAATAAACAGCGCAACGGTAAAACCAATACCAGCTGCTGTTCCTGCGCCCAACATGTGTACTCCGGTTGCATCTTGTGGAGAATCTGCAACGCCAATTCGAACTGCAATCTTGCTTGCAAGAACAACTCCTAGCGGTTTTCCTACCAACAACCCTAAAAACACTCCCCAAGTGATAGGAGATCCTGCAGCGTCACGCAGTCCGTTTATCGAGACATTTATGCCACTATTCGCTAATGCAAAAATAGGAACAATCATGTAACTGCTCCAAGGGTGCAGTATGTGTTCCAGCCATTCGACGACCGAGACTGAACCCCGACGTGCAGTGTGTTCACCAGACTCAAAGCCAGATTCAGAAGAATCTGCAACTTCATCAACGTTGACCAATTCAGATTGCGGTTGCACTGTTGCAGGTGCCATGACTCCCATGATTACGCCAGCAATAGTCGGATGAATACCGCCTTGATACATGGCAAACCACACAACAACGCCAATAAGAACATAAGCGAGGACTGATTGCACGCCAGATCGGCGGATAAGCAGTGCCATAACGACACCAACACATGCAGCTGTCAGCCAACCAAATTTCACTCCGGTTGAATAGACAAGAGCGATGATGATGATCGCACCAATGTCGTCAACTATCGCAAGCCCAAGAAGAAATGCTCGCAGTGATGCTGGGATACGTCCCTTTGCAACAGACATCACTCCAATCGCGAGAGCGATATCTGTCGCCATTGGGATTGCCCAACCACGCGGAGCTGTTTGTCCTGCAATCAATAGATAAATGAGAGCAGGTACAACCATGCCTCCAATTGCTGCGATGCCTGGAAGCAAAGCTGCGCGTCTATTAGATAGATGCCCGCTTGTGACCTCACGTTTTATCTCTAATCCGACCACAAAAAAGAAAATCGTCATCAGGCCATCGTTCACCCAATGGCGAAGACTGAGATCGAGAGAGTGACCCGCAACCGTGATGGCAATATGACTTGACCACAAGCTTTCATACGATCCAGACCATGGCGAATTGGCCCAAATCAAGGCGAAAATGGCACTACCAGCGAGCAAGATTGCACCTGATGATTCAGTTTTTAGGAAATCGCGAAGTGGCGACAACAAACGAATAGTTGTGCCCGACGAGGAATCACTTTGAGGTGTCATAGAAGTCTCCAACTTACTGTCGACCAGACTTCCCGACTCACCAGTGCAAAATTCTAGCGTAGCAGGTAACAAAACTTCTGCTGTAATGAACTATTCGAACGACACGCTATTCGTGTCGCACAGTTTAATTCTTGCGGATAACGCCATCACGTACGGCGGCCGCAGCAACTGCTGGCGCAACACGCTCAACAATGGTGCGGTCGAACACCGACGGAACCACGAAGTCAGGTGACAACTGTGCATCAGTTACTGATTCGGCAATAGCAACTGCTGCAGCAAGCTTCATGCCCTCAGTGATGTCTGTTGCATTTGCATCAAGTGCCCCGCGGAAAATTCCGGGGAATGCAAGAACATTGTTGATCTGGTTCGGATAGTCACTGCGGCCAGTAGCCATGACTTTTGCAAGACCATCAACTTGTTCTGGACGAATTTCAGGGTTTGGGTTAGCCATTGCGAACACAATGGGGTCTTTTGCCATGGTGCGAACGTCTGCTTGTGTGATGAGGTCAGGTCCACTGACGCCAACAAATACATCGGCGCCCTTCATGACGTCGCTGATTGTGCCCATTCGGCGTGATGTGTTGGTGTGTTCAGCAAACCATTCTTTAGCCGAGTTCATTTCGCTGCGGCCTGAGTAGATAGCGCCAACACGGTCACAACCAATGACATCGCCAACACCGGCGTTCAGCAAAATCTTGCCGATTGCAACACCTGCTGCCCCGACGCCAGCGATAACAACAGTGAGATCTTCCATCTTCTTGCCTGTGATCTTCAATGAGTTCCACAGTGCCGCCAATGTGACAACTGCAGTTCCGTGTTGGTCGTCGTGGAAGACAGGAATGTCAAGGCTTGCGCGAAGACGCTCTTCGATTTCAAAGCACTCAGGAGCTTTGATGTCTTCAAGGTTGATGCCACCAAATGTCGGTGCAATGCGTTGTACGAAGTCAACTACTTCATCAGCAGTGCGCGCATTGATACAGATAGGGAAACCGTTAACGCCGCCGAACTCTTTGAACAAGAGTGCTTTGCCTTCCATAACCGGCATTGCGCCTTCAGGGCCAATATCGCCAAGTCCGAGAACTGCGGTTCCGTTGCTGACAATTGCGACTGTGTTTTTACGAATGGTGTATTTGTGAGACAACGAAGGATCGTTTTCAATTGCGGTACATACGCGCGCAACACCCGGCGTGTATGCCATTGACAAGTCATCACGATCGTTTACCGGAGCCGTGGTAAGGACTTCAACCTTGCCAGCTTCATGCATGCGGAACGTACGGTCCCACCAGTCAATAACAGTGACGCCGTCAAGTTTCTGCACTGCATCGACGACTGTCTTTTGGTGTGCCTCATCGCGGCAATGAACCACAACACTGCGGCGAAGAACTGGTCCACGCACGTCAAAACCGTCGAGGGCGCCTATGTTTCCACCGGCCGTACCAATGGCGGCGCACAGCCGACCAAGGGTGCCTGGGACATTGTCGAGTTGACAGTCGAGAGCGATTGAAAATGCGGCGTTGGGAAGAACTGACATAAGACCACATACGCTACGCACTATCGGGCTCTCCACCTCTGCTTATTTGCCAGCCCAATGGATTTCACCAACAAACAGGCCAGAGCCCGACAACAGTAGGGTGAGGGTTCATGACGAACGCCAATGACATCCCTGTAGCCCACACTCCTACTGGCGGGTATGGCGTGTCGTTTCCCCCTCTAATTCTGGGCGGCTGCACCGAGCCCTTGGCGCCTGGCGCGCCAGACCTTCGTGGCATCTGGAAAACCATTAGTGCCACCCGTGGCGGAGAGCCAGTACCTGCCGATGATCGGTTGATGAGTTACACAGAGCGCATCGAGCAATGTGGAAACCGCATCGTTGACTGTGGTGGCGGAACAATTGCCGATGCTCGGGCAGATGGCACCGAAGAAAACGCTGTTCATGACGTATCGGTTTTTGACTACACCACACCAATTCATGTTGTTGCCACCTTCGAAGACGGAGCATTTGTTTTGCGTCCTGTCGGCATGCCTGGAATCGAAGTCGTACGCAAGCTTGATGAAGACGGCCACATGGTTTGGACACGCCCTGACATGGGTGGCGTTCGCGTTGTTCTCGAACGAGTTAGTCCGCCTCTGTAACACCAATGTCCACTGTTCCCGTTTCCATTCTTGATCTCGCATCTATCGGTGCCGGAGAATCACTTCGCGAGAGCCTTGAAGGTTGTGTTCAGTTAGCCCAAGCGGCAGAGCGACTTGGCTATACGCGTGTCTGGTACGCAGAGCATCACAACTCTGAAACCATTGCATCATCTGCACCAGCAGTTCTTATCGCGCACGTTGCTGCAAACACCTCAACAATTCGACTTGGCTCAGGCGGCGTGATGTTGCCGAATCACTCCCCTCTAGTGATTGCCGAACAATTCGGAATGTTGGCCACACTGCACCCTGGTCGTATTGATCTTGGTCTTGGTCGTGCGCCTGGAACAGACCAAACAACAGTGAAGGCTTTACGACGTGACCCGCGTGCAGCCGAAACATTTGCACAAGACGTTCAAGAACTGCAGGGGTTCCTTAGCGAGACCTCCAGAGTCGCAGATGTCATTGCCACACCTGGGCGAGGCACAAACATTCCGCTGTACATCTTGGGGTCTTCTTTGTACGGCGCTCAACTTGCTGCGGTACTAGGTCTTCCCTATGCATTTGCATCTCACTTTGCACCTGCATCTCTCTTGGATGCGATTCGCATCTATCGCGAGCGGTTCACTCCGTCTTTGCAACTGGACAAGCCACATGTGATTGCAAGCATGAGCGTGATTGCAGCTGATACCGAAGAATCAGCGCTAGCCCAATTTGAACGACGTAAGCGTTCGTTTGCACGCCGTATTTTTGGCCGACCAGGTCACCCTCTAACAGATGAGCAAGTAGACGCCGCACTGTTGTCTCCCCAGGCGTCATACCTTGATGAAGTATTCAAGTATTCAGCCATAGGAACTGCGTCGACTATCAAGGCTCGCCTTGACGAATTTCAGACATTAACAAATGCAGATGAAATCATGACCGCGCATCATGCAGACAGCACTGCCTCACGCATTCGCTCGATTGAGATTTTGGCCGAAGTGGCCGGAGTTCTTATTCCCCAATAAGTTCTTTGCGCAGTTCGCGCTTCAAGAACTTGCCGCTTGCATTACGAGGAATCGGTTCATCGCGGAACCAGATCTTTGATGGAATCTTGTGCTTTGCAAGCGTTGCGCCAAGGAAAGTGCGCAGTTCATCTTCGCCGAGTGTTTTTCCTGGACGCAGAACAAGAACTACTGCAACTTCTTCACCTAGACGTTCGTCGGGAATACCAAATACTGCAGCTTCTGCAATTGATTCGTGATGGTAAATCGCAGTTTCCACTTCGCTGCAGTACACGTTCTCACCGCCACGCAACACCATGTCTTTTGCACGGTCAACAATGAACACAAAACCGTCTTCATCAATTCGAGCGATATCGCCCGTATTTAACCAACCATCTTGAATTGTCTCAGCATTGGCTTCTGGCCGGTTGAGGTAACCCTTAATAATGACAGCGCCTTTGACGCACAAAACGCCGACAGTATCTGGACCTGATGGAAGATCATTTCCGTCCTCATCAACAAATTTTGCTTCAAGTGTTGGCACTAGCGGGCCACAAGAAGCAGGTTTTGCAATCAGCCAGCGAGCTGAGTTTGCAGTAATGATTCCGCAGGTTTCTGTCATGCCATAACCAGTCGATGGTTGGCCACCCTTCAATGCACCTGCAATTTTGTGCACAAGGTCTGGCTGCAATGGTGCACCGCCGCCACCCATTCCTTGCAGCGATGATGTGTCTCGTGTTTCCCAATCAGGGTGCAGTAGCAACTCACGACTCATTGTTGGAACACCAGACAAAGTGGTAACACGTTCACGTTCAATCAGTTCAAGCGCGCGACCAGGTTCCCACTTATATGTGAGAACAAGTTTCGCTCCCATCACAGTTGCAGGATGCAGGATGCAGTTACATGCCGTGACGTGAAACAAAGGTGTTGGCGCCATGAAAGCAGGAGGAAATGCCGACGGCGCAGTTGTTGGTGCTGGAATATCACCAGCTGCAATACCTTTTGCTTCGGCCGAGTTGGCAGCCATTGTCATTGTGAGCATGTTAAAAATGTTTGACACTGATCCGCGATGCGTTAACTGCGCGCCCTTTGGAAAACCAGTGGTGCCTGATGTGTAGAAAATAGTGACGTCATCATCAGTGTCAATTTCGACAGTTGGCAAAACGCCGGGGTCTGCCATTGCAAGAACGTCTGCCCAACGGCCACTACCGGCAGGCAATGCACGATCAGTACGGACACCAAGAATGTGCACTGATGGTGTTTTCTCTATTTGTTCGAATCGCTCAAGACGCTCGTCGTCTGCAATCAATACAACTGGTGCACTGTCATTCAGTGCGTATTCCATCTCTGGTGTTGTCCACCATGCGTTCATGCCGACAACTGCTGCACCCACCGACAAAATTGCCCAGTAACCAACAACCCATTCCGGGTAATTACGCATTGCAAGTGCAACGCGAGTTCCCGGCGTGACGCCATGTTCTACTAAGTACTGCGCAAGTTTGCGCACCTGGGAATGAACTTCTGCATACGTGTAACGCTCATCTTCGTAGACGATGTAGTCATTATCAGCATGTCCAATTGAGTTCTCCCAGATGACACGCATCGTGGGCGGAGCAGACACGAAGGTCTTCATGGTGACCCCACGAACTTCTGACATCGTGGTGGCAAATGGTGATCCAGGAGCATCAAGCTCAGCGCGGGCAGCACGGTAATGGTTGATCATGTTCACATCCTTGTATAACGAGACCATTGTCACATAGTTAGACACCCGCCCTATCGTGGAATCGTGAGCAATTACGAAGAAGTGGATGCCGGGGACACCGTCTGGCGATTCGACCGTGATTTTCTTGCTTCAAACTGGACATGTATCTGGGGCAAAGGGTGCAAAGGAATCAACGCCACCGCCGACGAATCGCTTGGGCACGGCTGTTGTTCCCTGGGGGCCGAACTAGACGGAATTGACGAAGCCCGTGATCTGTCGGCTGCCGCTGCCACCATTCCGGCTCATTTGTTTCAGTTTCACGCGGAGGCAAATTCGGGCACCGTGTTTGCTGACGAGTCGTACTCCGCAACGCGGGTCGTTGACGGCGCGTGCATATTCCACAACCGCAATGGCTTTGCAGGTGGCGAAGGCTGCGCCCTACACCTGGCAGCTGAATACTTCGACGAATCCCCCACTGATTGGAAACCGTCAGTCTGTTGGCAATTGCCGATAAAGGTTGATTGGGAGATGCGTGAAGACAATGTGGAAATTGCCACGGTGCGCAGGTGGTCTCGTGCCGATTGGGGTGACCACGGCACCAAAATGGCCTGGTGCTGCACAGAAGGCTCCGATGCGTATGTGGGCGAATCTTCTGTCATCGACAGCCTGAGCCATGAACTTTCCGGGATTGTCGGCACCGAAGTCTTCGTACAGCTACGAAATCGGCTGAAGTAGCCCCACTTGGTAATTGTGACCAAAATTCTGTGCAAAGCCCCTACCTAACGGTAGGTAGGCATCTAACCTGTGGAGGTGAGTATCGAATCACCAACAATGCCAGCCCCTCGGGAAAATTCTCTTAACGACGTGCGCGCCATCATCCCGCCCGTTTGTTACGAACGTTCCCGGATGCGTGCAACACGTGCGCTTATTCAGGCAACTGTGTTGTATGCAGTTCCTACAGTCGCTCTAGTTCTTACCAACACATGGTGGGCAGTTGGCATCTGGTGGCTACTTGCTGGTCTTGCAGTGTCAGGACTTTTTGTTTTGGGTCACGATGCATCGCACAATGCACTTCTTGATTCGCGCAAGGCGAACAGAGTCATCGCCCAATTGTGCATGGGCCCGAGTGTTCATTGTGAATCTGCATGGGATCTCGGGCACAACCGTATTCATCACGGCTACACCACTCGCCAAGGTTTCGACTTTGTATGGCACCCACTCACTGTTACTGATTATGAGGCACTAAGCGGAGCACAAAAACTTCGTCATCGTCTTGAATGGTCGTGCATCGGTTCTGGCGCTTATTTCCTTCGTGAAGTGTGGTGGCTCAAGATGTGGCGTTTCAATGCGCCCGGCAAGCGTCACGACGAAATCGTTCGCGACAAAATCACACTTGGCTCAGCACTGCTTGTAGCTATTGCAGCATTGGCTGTTATTGGCGCATTCACTGGTGGCGTTGTTGCTGCAATCTGGATGCCAATCAAAGTTTTGGTTGTTCCGTTCTTGCTGTTCACACAAATCATCGGCTGGACTGTCTATGTTCACCACGTAGCACCAGACATTCGTTGGTGGACTCGTAAAGAGTGGACCCAGTTCAACGGACAGATGGAATCAACAACCGTTCTCCACACTCCGCGCCTCATCAACTACCTCTGGTTCCACAACATTTTCGTTCATGTGCCTCACCACGTTGACGCCCGCATTCCATTTCACAAGTTGCCTCAAGCAGCTGCCGCGATTGCTGAGGCTTTCCCAGACACCGTGCGTTATTCGAAGTATTCGCTAAAGGCGTACTTGCAAGCCACTAAGGCCTGCAAGCTGTACGACTTTGAAGCGGCCACCTGGTTGCCGTACCCCACATCATCTCGATAAGCCTCCCGCCAGACTCCGTGCGTCGCGCATAGGAGTTTGACCTACCGAGCAGTAGTGTTGCCTTCCTGTGGGATCAGACAAAACAGCCGGCGTAGATTCGGTCAAGCGCGCTAGACGCAATGCCGAGGCGGCATTACAACAGCCAACTAAACCTTCTACCGGTCATGAACCTCATGGTGAGCACAGCCACACCAAAGCAGGTACGGCCGCACTAGCCCTCGGTGCACTCGGCATCGTTTATGGCGACATCGGCACCAGTCCTTTGTACGCATTCAAAGAAGCGTTCACCGAGAAGTCGCACGAGATGACTGTCGACACCATCAATGTCTACGGGATTTGTTCCTTGGCATTTTGGGCGCTCGTCATCATCATTTCGATTAAGTACCTACTACTGGTCATGCGCGCCGACAACAAAGGTGAAGGCGGCATCCTGGCATTGACTGCCCTCGTGATGCCAAAGCGTGGCTCTACTGCCACCAAGGCGGGCCTGCTCGTTTCACTCGGAGTATTTGGTACTGCGCTTCTCTACGGAGACGGAATTATCACGCCTGCAATTTCAGTGTTGAGCGCAGTGGAAGGCCTTGAAGAAGTTTCTCCTGCTTTTGCTTCATGGGTTCTTCCCATTGCCGTCGCGATTTTGATGTGTTTGTTCATGGTGCAAAGTAGAGGCACCGGAGCTGTAGGCAAAGTGTTCGGTCCAATCATGTTGGTGTGGTTCACCACATTGGCGCTTCTCGGTTTGTCAAAAATCATTCCTGAGCCAGGAATCATCAATTCAGTGAACCCCATGCATGCCATTCGTTATTTCACACACGAATCGGGCAAAGCGTTCTTGTCGCTTGGTTCTATCTTTTTGGTCGTAACCGGTGGCGAAGCTCTCTACGCAGACATGGGCCACTTTGGTCGTCGCCCCATCACGCTTGGTTGGTATTCAATTGTGTTGCCGGCATTGCTATTGAACTATTGGGGTCAAGGCGCTTTTCTCTTGGCGAACCCAGAAGCCGTTGAAAGCGTCTTTTTCCGAATGGCTCCGGAGCCTCTTCTTATTCCCATTGTTTTGCTAGCGACATGTGCAACCGTCATTGCGTCTCAGGCATTGATATCAGGGGTGTTCTCTCTCACGGCTCAGGCGGTCAAGCTTGACTACCTGCCTCGAATACAAATCCGCCACACGTCTCAGAGCCATTCTGGTCAGATTTATGTTCCCCTCGTTAACTGGGGTCTGATGATTGCGTGCATCGGGCTTGTACTCGGATTTCGCAGCTCAAGTAATTTGGCTGCCGCATACGGAATAGCTGTCACCATGACCATGGTTATCACCACGCTGATCTTTTTCAAGGTGCTAACTGACAAGTGGAATTGGAGTCAATTCCGTGCGTTCGCAGTTTGTATTCCACTGCTCATCATCGAACTCGGATTCCTTGGCGCCAACCTGATCAAGATCCCTCATGGTGGATGGTTTGCGCTTGCCGTTGGAGTAATTCTGATGGTTCAGATGCAAACGTGGCGTCGTGGACGCATCCTTGTTGCTGATCGCATCCATCGCGGAGAACGCCCTATTGAAGAAGTTCTCGATGAAACCGAGGACGTAAAGCGCGTTTCTGGTACTGCAGTGTTCTTGTTTAAAGACTTGGGCAAAGCCCCACCTGCGCTTGTGAATAACTTGAAGCACAACAAGGTCCTCCATAAGTGCACACTGATTGTGGCAATTGAGACCGCAGAAGAACCTCGTGTGGCGCCAGAAGATCGCGCCCACATCACCAAAGTCGCACCCGGAGTTTTCCAAGTGCAAATCACATTTGGCTTCATGGATGAACCTGATGTGCCGGGGGTTCTCGCAACCTTGTCTCACTTCGGTCTTGAATACGACGCAGAGGATGTCACGTACTTCCTCGGGCACGAATCAATCGTGGCTGGTAAAGCCCCAGGGATGAACCCACTGCAAGAGCATTTGTTCGTTTGGCTTAATCGCGGCGCTGACAGTGCAGGCCGGTTCTTCAACTTGCCAACTGACCGTGTCTTTGAAGTCGGATCACGCGTCGAGATTTAATGGCCGAACGGCTACTAACACTCCGGTAATCGCAAGCCCCGCTGCTGCGCCTATGCACCAACCTGCAAGAACGTCGGAAAGCCAATGCACATTGAGCACAAGCCGTGTGAGACCCATCGCAGCCACGATCACTGCCCCACCAATTGATACCCACATCTTTGTGCGGCGTGACACCTCGGCAACACACCACGCAACCAGAACAACACTGACAATCAGTGCTGTGGTATTCCCTGCGTGACCAGACGGAAAACTGGGATTACGAATCTGCACCACTTGAAGTTCCAATGGTGGGCGAGCAATATCCGTTGACTTCTTCAATGTTGAAACGATCTGACTGCATACAACCACTGATAACCATGGGGCAATTGCTGCCGCGACCGACCGCGACCTGACCCACACCAACACGCCAACAACGACGGCGACAGGCAACAGCACGCTAAGCACACCGAATGATGTAACGAATCGAGCAACTGACTGCAAACCTGATGAGTCATGGTCAACAAAGAACTGCCATACCGACTGATCGAGATGGGATACGCCTGTTTTGCTATGAATACCTAACGATGTCACCCATGCGCAGACCGCAAGTATCGCGACAAGTGCAGCAAGTCTTCGCCCGCCCACAGAATTCATTAGGCCAATTTGTCGGCAGGGTATTTGTCGTACGAAGCCTTGAAAATACCCTGATGTAGCAGCACAGTTGCTACAAGAACACCGGATGTCGGATCAGTGATTGATGTACGAGTCCAATAACTCTCAACACGTCGACTTTGACCCATGCCTACTATTTCATGCACCAATTCATATTCAGCATCAACAAATAGCGGGCCATTGATAACCCGAACTTCTAAGTCGATAAACAACCCCACAGCAGGTCCGCGAGTTTTACCGGCGAAGCCAACCTTGTGAGCCAGAACACTGACCATTTCGGTTGGAATAACTGCACGGCCCCACGGCGATTGTGCTGCAGTCTCTGATGCATACCACGGCGATGGTTCTGTAATCATCTGCAACTTGTCATTCAGTGAAAACGGATACAAGTGCCCATTGCTTTCTGTGAATGACATCGACACTCGCTCGGGTGCACTTTTGTCTCCTACATGCAGTTGATCAATGATGAACAACTCGCCTGGATCTTTCAAGGACGCAAGCCTGCGGTCGAGTTCTGTTTCCGGATGATTCGGCCCAAGCGTCATGGTTCCAGACAGAACTGAATTGCCGTCTGACTTCACCGCGCCAATGCGTGCCGATGTTGCAGACCTGCGAGTTGCAGTTGCTTGCACTTCTTCGCCTTCAATCACCATGTTTTCAAAATGGGAACTAATGCAACCGTGCTCAAACCACGCACTCCCCCACATCGCAACTCCTAATGGGTCGAACTGACTGAAGTGTGTTGGCCCTTCTATTGGCGCGCCCGGTAATCCCAACTTGTCGGCCGTGGCGTCGTCGTGCACGCTCGTGTGGCCGTCATATTCCTGATCCGCCAACATCTGGCGCGGGGCACGAAACGGGCCAGTCAGTATCAGTTCATTATCAAAAGCGAAAGTAGCCATGACACATTGTCGCACGGCAGGAAGTGACTACTGTGACCGCATGGCAATAAACGGCATGACAGTGGTGGATTCACATGTGCATCTCCTACCGGGTCGCCTCGGACAGAAGGTACGGGCATTCTTTGATGCTGGGGTGAGCTCCACCTTCACGCTCGCATACCCGAATGATCATCCGGTTGTCATCGAGACACTGGCGAGCGAAGGCGTTGATGCCATTTGGACATTGCCATACGCACATAAAGCTGGCGTTGCTGAAGGGCTTAATGCTGCATCGGCCGAAACCGTTGCACAGTTTGCACAGTCGCCAGTACGCGTAATCGGCGGCCTTACCATTCACCCCGATGATGAGAACCCTGTTGACATTGTTCGGCACGCGGTTGATGCGCTCGGACTACGTGTACTGAAACTGCATTGCTCGGTTGGCAACTTTGCAATTGACGACGCTCGACTGCAACCAGTCTTTGCGTTTGCATCTGAACGCCGCCTTCCTGCTGTGGTGCACCTTGGCCACAACGTCAATGGCCGCACTGATGCTGAAGAACTTCCCGCTATCGGCGAAGTTGCTGATCAGTTTCCAGGCATGCCATTGATACTTGCCCACTGCGGACACCATGCAGCACCCGAAGCAATAGCCCTGATGGACTTGCATCCGTCGCTGCATGCAGACTTAACACCAGTGGTAACGGAACACCCAACGATCACTGCAGAACACATCACACGCCACCCTGACCGCATCTTGTTCGGATCTGATTGCCCTAACACCACGCTGAGCGTTACCGCCTGCATTGCTTGGCTCACAAACATGAACGTGCCTAATGACGTGCTTGAAAAAGTCTTGGGCGGCAACGCATTACGGCTTACCGCAGCAGTAATTACTGATTAGGTAGGCGTTCAGCGCGCAGAGCTGACCTTCGCACCTTGCCGGCATCGTCTCGTAGAGCGAAATCCACGTATTCGAAAGTGCGCGGCACTTTGTATATGACTAACCGCTCGCCAAGGAACGTCTTCAAATCTGCTTCGCTGATTTCAGAGGGGTCTGCTTCCACAATTGCGTGGATCACATTGCCCTTGTCTTCATCGGGGAACCCGATAACAGCGCACGACTTGATGGCTGGATGCTCTTGAATCGCTGATTCAATTTCTGCTGGGTAAATGTTTGCACCGCCGGACAAAATCATGTCTGCTGCGCGGTCACCCAAGTACAGGTAGCCCTCAGCATCGAGATACCCCATGTCGCCCAGTGATTCCCATCCGCCTTCTAATGTGCGGGCAGTAGCACCGACATATCTGTATGTGGGCGTTTCGCGCAAACTACGCATCCACACTTCGCCCATCTCGCCTACTGGCAGTTCTGCTCCGTCTTCATTTGTGATCTTCACTGTGCCAGGAACCGTTTTCCCTACTGACCCGCGATGAGCCAACCATTCGTGGCCTGTGATCACGGTTGCGGTTTGTGCTTCGGTGCCTGCATACAGCTCGAAAATTCTTTCTGCACCCAACCAATCAATCCACTCTTGCTTTAACCATTCAGGACATGGTTCAGCAAGATGCCACACCACTTGCAAACTAGAAAGGTCGTACGAGAGCCGATGTTCTTCTGGCAATCGTGTGATGCGCTTCATCATGGTTGGCACCATGTACAACACAGTGCCTTTGAACTTTTGAATTGCTTCCAATGTTCCTGTTGCGTCGAAGCGCGGCAGCAACACAACGTGCAAACCGTTCAGCCATGCTTGGCAGCTCCATACTGCTGGACCATTGTGATACAGCGGCCCTGGCATTACCAAGCAGCCACCCTTTTGCATCAACAGCGGCAATGGTGCATCTGGGTCAAGCGCTGCTGGGTCTCCAGAGACAATGAGTTTCGGACGACCAGTACTTCCTCCAGATGTTGGAGCCTTCCATGCCTTCGACACGAGATACGGAAGATGAGATGCGTCTGCATCTGGTGCACGGAAACCAGTCGGTACGCACACTCGGCCAGTGACTGAGCCTTCTTCAACTCCGATAACCGCTGATGAGTTAGCCAGATCAATGATTGCGTCCAGTTCACGTTGTGGAAGTCGCGATGAGATGGGTTGTGGCGTTGCACCTAAACGCCATGCAGCGATGTAAGCGATAAAGAAATCAATGCTGTTCGGAACAGCGACGGTGACCATGTCATCTTCACGAACTCCTCGTTCATGCAAGTACACAGCGAGGTTGTACCCGGCCTTCAACAATTCAACCCGCGACATCGAATCCCCTGCACAAGTAATGGCCGGCGCGAGCGGGTCTTCAGCGGTGAGATCTTCCAAACGTTGAATAAACGAAATCATGCAATGAGTTCTATCCCATTACTGGCGAGTAGTCGCCACCGAAGAGCTACAAAACAATTGAGAGCAGTGGCAGCGACACAAACGAAACGAGCGTGCCGACTCCGACCATAAAGGCAACCAATTCTGCCGACAGGCCTGCACCAACCGCCACAACACCAGCAGTGACCATGGGAGGCGCAGCAGCCTGCAAGATAGACGTTGACCATGCAAGGTCATGTGGTGACCCAACCACTACAGCCACCACATAGACAAGCCCAGGTAACACCGCCATCTTTGTTATGAGACCAAACAGTGCAGGCACCTGAACTGAACGACTGACACTCAATGTGAAACGCAAACCCAATGCGCACATTGCCACGGGGGCAACTGTTTTCCCAATGGCATTGAGAACGGGGTACACATCCTCAGGAAGATCGATGGCTCGAAACACGAGACTTGCAAGCAGTGCCAAGAACGGTCCAAAGCGCACCAGCCGATTCAAAATTGATTTCCAGCCGCCTTCGCCAGCTCCGTAGGTACTTGCGACAAACGAACCCCACAATGCAAGGCCAACAAAAGTGCCCACCTGGTCATACGCAATTGCAGATGCGAGATGATCTGCACCCAACAGACTCTCCACCATTCCCAGTCCCAGAAAACTTGTGTTACCAAGCACACCGACAAGCAGCAATGCTCCCGTGATAGATCGACTCCAGTTCAAAACTCGAGAAGCGACAAGAACTGCGGCAATTGAAACAAGCATTACTGCCCACGCCACAACAATTGGCAGAACAACGTCTGCATCAAAAGTGACCTTGCTGATTTTTGCGATGATTACAGCCGGCAGAGCCACTTGCAACACATACTTGTCAGCCCACGCCGTGACTACTACGGGAACTGGTCGAATAGTTCTTACAAGCCACCCAAGTAGAAAAGCACCAATTACAAGAGCAAGCACTCGAGGAAATCTACTAGCGAAGACCCTTCACGGTCATGATGATGGCGACCAAGAACACAACGGTGCTGATGACGTCAATGAATGCGACAGTTCGTAACTTGAGTCCCACCATTCCCGACAACAACAAATGACGCGAAATAGGTCGGATTGCTAGAAGAGCAACAACTCCAACTTTCTGCGCACGAGGATTCCACATCAATATCTTTCGTGAAATCCGAGACTTCATCGCCAACTGGCGACCACGCCTTCGCCCAAGATCAAACCAGTGCCAATCAGTGATCGATAAACGAAGACCGATGAGAGTTACAAACAAGACGGGGTTTGTTCCACCAGCTGCAAGCAGGAGAAATGGAAGTCGCGGACTGAGCATCGACAGCACCAAGGGCATTTGGAACAAAGCTGGACTGAGAACCGTCCCAACTGCAGAGATGACTGAGATGGCCGAAATCGGCCTCAGGGCGCGCTCGCCAACAACTGTGCTGATCAGGGGGTGGATCCTCACGAGCACAATGTTGTTATGCCGAAATTACAAAACGGCGGTGTTTAGGTTTGCGCTATATGACTTTTAGGTGAACCCTCAACATGATGTGACAAGTGGCTGTGTGAGACAATGAGCCATGGCTACCCACAACGTTTCGTCACCAATTCTTGGCACAGTATTCAAGATCACTGTGAAGCCGGGCGACACAGTGCGTGCCAATCGTGAGATTCTGATTCTGGAATCAATGAAGATGGAACACCCTGTTGAGGCAGGCGTTGAGGGAACAATCGCAGCAGTGTTAGTTGCTGAAGGTGACACCATTTCCGCTGGTCAAGTGCTGGTTCATATAACGCCGGGCGCAATTGCAGACGTCACTGCCACTGAAACTTCCGATGCAGCCGCAACTGGTGAGCGTGCCGACCTCGCTCGATACCGCGATCGTCGACACCTCACTACAGATGATGCTCGCCCAGAAGCAGTGGCACGCCGCGCTGCAAAAGGGCAACGCACTGCACGCGCCAATATTGCAGACCTCGTTGATGATGGTTCATTTGTTGAGTACGGATCATTTGCCGTAGCTGCACAACGTCAACGCAGAACTCTTGACGACCTGATTCGCAACACACCTGGCGATGGCCTTGTCGGCGGTCTCGCTACCGTAAACGGCTCACTGTTCGATGAAGATGCATCGCGAGTTGCTGTGGCGTCGTATGACTACACGGTTCTAGCCGGCACACAGGGCTCGTTGAATCACAAGAAGAAAGACCGGTTGTTCGCAGTAGCTGAACAACTTCGTTTGCCATTCATTTTGTTTGCAGAAGGAGGTGGCGGGCGCCCTGGCGATACAGACTCCCCCGGTGTTGCGGGCCTCGACTGCTTGGCGTTTGCGTACTTTGCTCAATTGTCAGGCCTTGTACCCATAGTGGGTATTACATCGGGCTATTGCTTTGCAGGTAACGCCGCACTGCTCGGTTGCTGCGACGTGATTATCGCTACAGAGAACTCAAACATCGGCATGGCCGGCCCTGCCATGATCGAAGGCGGCGGACTCGGATCAGTCAAGCCAACTGACATTGGCGACATCAATGTGCAAACAGCTAATGGTGTTGTAGATATTCGCGTTGCAAACGAAGAGGAAGCAGTGGCAGCAGCCAAGCAGTACTTGTCGTACTTTCAAGGCCCATTGTCTACATGGACTAGGCACCCTGACGATGTGATGCGCGGGTTGATACCCGAACAGCGCACACGCGTGTACGACGTGCGCACGGTTATTGATGCCTTGGCCGATATCGGAACTGCTCTTGAATTGCGGCCAACTTTCGGCATTGGCATTCTGACTATGTTCATGCGCGTTGAAGGTCGCGTGATTGGTGTCATCGCCAACAACCCAGCACACCTTGGCGGCGCAATTGATTCCGATTCCTCAGATAAGGCATCACGATTCATTCAACTCTGCGACGCATATGACATTCCGATTATCAGCTTGTGCGACACCCCAGGTTTCATGGTGGGGCCAGATGCAGAACAGACTGCACAAGTGCGCCACTTTGGGCGCATGTTCGTTACTGCTGCCAGCATCACGGTGCCATGGATCACCATTGTGTTGCGTAAGGGCTACGGCCTCGGTGCGCAAGCAATGGCTGGTGGCAGCTTCCATGCAAACACCATGACCGTTTCATGGCCAACTGGCGAGTTTGGCGGAATGGGACTTGAAGGTGCAGTACGTCTTGGGTACCGCAAAGAACTTGAAGCAATTACTGACGATGCAGAGCGTGCCGCACTGGAAGCAAAGTTGATAGCAAGTGCTTACGAACGGGGCAACGCACTGAACATGGCAAGCCACGTGGAGATCGACGATGTCATTGACCCAGCCGAGACTCGTGCACGCATCTTGTCGATTATCGGCAGAGGCACATCATGGCGTCAGCGCACGGGCAAGAAACGCCCAATGGTTGACACCTGGTAACTAGAACGCAGCGAGACCATCGCGCAGTTGTTGTGCAAACTCTTCGTCTGTAATCACGTGTGCATCAGCTGAAATCTTTTCGTGAATCGCTGCAGCATTTGCTCTACCGACAACTGTGCCGCCCAATGCGGTTAGCAACGCACTTGTTGCTTCCACAACACGAGCACCACCACCAGGTCCGGGTGTTGCGCCAATCACCATGGAACGCTTGCCAATGATTGGACCCTTCATAAACGGACGTGATGCCCAGTCGATGAGGTTCTTCGTTGCGCCTGAGTACGAACCGCTGTATTCGGGGCCAGCAATAATGACTCCGTCCGCCTCAGCAATGGCTGCACGCAAGGCCTCAACTATTGGCGGCACAGTGTCGGCGTCGAGATCTTGGTTGTACATCGGCAATTCAGCGATATCAAACAACGCGATATTGGTGCCTTCTGGCGCAAGGGCTGGAAGGGCCTTCAGAATGCGTGTATTAAAAGAATCGGCCCGTAGTGAACCTGAGAAAGCAATAAGAGTTGTCATGGGTTTCTACGATACGGGCGTTGGCGTGGAACAATGAGGATGTGACTATCTCACCTATTTTCGACCCGTCCGCATGGCGCGAAGTGCCTGGCTTTTCTTTCACAGACATCACGTATCACCGTGCAGTAGACCAAGGCACCGTGCGAGTTGCTTTCAACCGCCCTGAAGTGCGTAACGCGTTTCGCCCACACACAGTTGACGAGCTGTACACAGCCCTTGACCATGCCCGCATGACAACTGATGTTGGCTGTGTATTGCTGACAGGCAATGGTCCGTCACCGAAAGATGGTGGCTGGGCATTTTGTAGCGGAGGCGACCAACGCATTCGTGGCAAAGATGGCTACAAGTATGCAGATGGCGACACACAAGACACCGTTGATCGTGGGCGTTCTGGTCGCTTGCATATTTTGGAAGTACAACGCCTTATTCGGTTCATGCCAAAAGTTGTGATCTGTGTTGTTCCTGGTTGGGCAGCCGGTGGCGGACACAGTTTGCATGTGGTGTCAGACCTCACGCTTGCAAGCCGTGAACATGCGCGCTTCAAGCAAACAGACGCAGACGTAGCCTCATTTGATGGCGGTTACGGCTCTGCCTACCTTGCAAAGATGGTTGGCCAGAAGTTTGCTCGCGAGATCTTCTTCCTTGGCCGTGAATACTCAGCAGACGACATGAAGGCCATGGGAGCTGTGAACGAAGTAGTGCCGCACGCAGACCTTGAAAAAGTTGCACTTGAATGGGCAAAAGAAATCAATGGCAAGAGCCCAACTGCGCAACGCATGTTGAAGTTTGCATTCAACCTTGTTGACGACGGTCTCGTTGGTCAGCAAATCTTTGCTGGTGAAGCAACTCGCCTTGCATACGGCACAGACGAAGCTGACGAAGGTCGTGAATCTTTCTTGGAAAAGCGCGCACCTGACTGGTCACCTTTCCCGTGGTACTACTAATTCACTTCGCTAAATGATTATTCACGTCACTGACGGGTCTGACCCACGGCTAGACCCATTTCGCTGGCGTGACAGACAATTGGCAAGCAGGCTTGACCGGCTTGATGCAGTAGGTGCTGGCATGTTTGTCGCTGAAGGTGACTTGGTGGTGGATCGAGCACTTGAATTGCGCTACGAAGCCATTGCGCTGTTGTGTGACGAACCAACTGGCATGCGACTAGCTGATTTAGTTGATGAATCTGTTCAGGTGTTCATTGGTTCAGAACAACTACGCGGCGATGTAACAGGACTTGGTGTCCCCTTGCGCGCAACGGGGCTATTTCGCCGGCCAGCCCTTGCAACAGCCCACGATGTTCTGTCTCGCGCGACCCGTGTTGTTGTTGCAGAAGAGATCGATAACCCCACAAACCTCGGAGCCATTGTGCGCAGTGCTGTGGCACTTGGATGGGACGCAATTGTGTTGTCGGCAGGAAGCGCGGACCCGTTGGCAAGACGAGCATTACGCGTGTCAATGGGTTCAGGGCTTTCGGTCCCGTTTGTTCGACTAGTTCACGGTGAGAACATTGGGAATCTATTGCAGCAACACAATTACGTGTCGTACGCCATGACACCTGATGCATCAGCCACGTCGCTTTCGTCTGTCACCGTTTCGCTCGGACAGAAGACAGCACTGCTACTTGGTAGCGAACGTGACGGACTTGAACAAGCCACTGTCACTGAGGCGACTCATGTTGTTCGCATACCAATGCACGGTGGCATTGATTCACTCAACGTGGGGGCAGCAGCAGCAATCGCCATGCATGCCCTTGGCCCTGATTCACATCTCGACTAACTAGACGTTGCGCATTGCCTCAGCTGCATTAACCATGTAGTTGGCAAGTTCGGTGGTGACATGCTCTCGATATGCCTCAGCCACTTCTGGGATTGTCTGCTCAATAGCTGACGCCATATGCATTAACCAATGGTCACGTTCTAATGCACCGATCACAAACGGGTTGTGTCTCATGCGTAGCCGAGGATGTCCCCGTTCTTGCATGTACGTATCAGGACCACCCCAGTACTGAATAAGGAATAACGCGAGCCGTTCACGTGCTCCCTTTGTGTCACTACCTTCCGGATACAGCGGCAACAACACCTGATCAGTTTCTATGCCGTCGTAAAAAGCATCTACAAGGTGGATAAAGAAGTCGGGCCCTGCAATCTCATAGAGAGACTTGCTATCCATCGTTTCGGACATGAGTTAGAAAAACTCTGGCTCTTCCCAACCAGGGAAAACATCTGGAAGCCCACCGCTCACCTTGTCTGGGTACACAGCTGCACGCTTTTCAAGGAAGCTGACAACACCTTCTTTAGAGTCTGCACTACGACCACGCTGTTGAATGCCACGCGAATCCGCACGATGCGCTTCCATTGGGTGAGAAGCACCCAACATATGCCACAACATTTTTCGCGACATAGCAACAGATACAGGCGCAGTGTTATCTGCAATTTCACGAGCGATAGCAATGGCCGCAGCCATTAGGTCATCTGGTGCGTGAACACTGCGCACCAAGCCACCTGCCAATGCTTCTGACGCTGGGAAGACTCGGCCAGTAAATACCCATTCTGTTGCTTGAGAAATTCCAACTAGGCGTGGCAAGAAGTATGAAGAGCAAGCTTCTGGCACAATTCCGCGCTTTGCAAAGACGAAACCGAATTTGGCAGTGTCACTTGCAAGTCGGAAGTCCATCGGCAGGGTCATGGTGACGCCGACTCCAACAGCAGGTCCATTGATTACGCCAATCACAGGCTTCAAGCTTTCGTAGATGCGCAATGAAACAAGTCCACCACCATCGCGAGGAACTCCCTGCTTTGTTTGCACATCACTGCCGCCCTTAGCGAAAGTGTCTCCACCTGAAGACAGGTCTGCGCCGGCACAGAACGCACGGCCCGCCCCAGTGAAGATGACAACTTTGACATCGTCGTCAGCATCAGTGATGTCGAGTGCGGCAATGATTTCGTACATCATGCGCCCCGTGAACGCATTCAACTTGTCTGGTCGGTTCAACGTGATTGTGGCAATGCCATCAGAGATGTCGAGGAGAATGTCTTGAAAATCCATACCACGACCCTAGCGATACGGGTTGATGTGTCAGTAGTTCGACTAGACGTCGAGGAACTTACTGGACGCAACACCAGAGCCGACGCCGCCAGCAGTTGCACCAATGATCAACAGCGCAATCATGACGCCGTTCAAATACGAATCAGGCACTACTAGCGAACTAACGCCAGTGCCTGCTTTGAAACCAGCGACTCCGGATGTCCATGCGCTATTCAGAGTCCACAAACCGACGCAGGAGAAAATGGCACCGAGGAGGCCTTGAATGAGGCCCTCCAAAATAAACGGGACTCGAATAAACCAGTCAGTGGCACCCACCAACTTCATCACTTCAATTTCACGTCGGCGAGCAAAAATTGCTGTGCGAATTGTGTTCCAAATAAGGATGACCGCGACTGCGAGCAGAACTAACGACATTGCAATGGTGACCGTACGCACAAATCCGGACAACGTGGAAATAACATCAAACTCGTCTTCTGCAAGAGATACACCAGCTACTCCAGGAAGAGTTCGATATTGATCAGCAAGACTGCGCACCAATTCAGGGTCAGTTGTTTTCGGCACCACTTTGAATTGCGATGGAATGGTCTCTATCGACAACAGGCTCAAGGTTGTGGCATCGCCGGCGAACACACGCTTTGCCTCTTCAAAACTTCCCGCCTTATCGAGATACTTGAGTTTCGGCACATCAATAATGTTCGGTTGAGACTTCAGGTTCTGCTCGACAAATTTCAATGCTTCAGGGGTTACGTCTGGACGAACGAACACGATCATTCCGACGTCTCCTCGCCATTGAACAAGGAGATTGTCGAAGGCGCGCTGCATCAGGAATGTAGCGCCAACAAGCAATAGAGAAACTGCTGACGTGATGATTGCCGCAACCGACAATGTGACATTGCGACGGAAGCTCGCAATGGTCTCGCGAAATGCGTAGGAAATGCGCTGAATCATTCGTAGACCCCGCGTTCTTGGTCTCGCACGATGACGCCGCGGTCAAGCTGGATAACTCGCTTACGCATGGCATTTACAACGCGGTGGTCGTGCGTTGCCATTACAACAGTTGTGCCTGTGCCATTAATTGCTTCCAGCAGGGCCATAATGCCCTCGCCCGTTGACGGGTCAAGGTTTCCGGTGGGCTCATCTGCCAACAAAATAAGTGGGCGGTTCACAAATGCCCGCGCAATAGAGACTCTTTGCTGCTCTCCACCCGAAAGTTGATGAGGAAGTCGATCTTGCTTATCGCCGAGACCCACAAGCTCGAGAACTTGGGGTACTTGCTGAGCAATGATGTGACGTGGTTTGCCAATGACTTCTAAAGCGAATGCAACATTCTCAAACACGGTTTTATTTGGCAAGAGTTTGTAATCCTGGAACACGTTGCCCATGGTGCGACGCAAAAACGGAATCTGGCTGTTTGCCATTTCATTGATATTGCGACCAGCCACCCACACGTTGCCGCGTTCTGGGCGCTCCTGGCGATTCATCAGACGAAGAAGGGTTGATTTTCCTGAACCAGACGGCCCAACAAGGAACACAAATTCACCCTTTGGAATGTCAAAAGAGGCATCACGTAGGGCTGGCGTTTCAGAGCCATAGACCTTGGAGAC
The DNA here is from genome assembly GCA_030729045.1 of Ilumatobacteraceae bacterium. Classification (GTDB taxonomy): domain Bacteria; phylum Actinomycetota; class Acidimicrobiia; order Acidimicrobiales; family Ilumatobacteraceae; genus UBA2093. Next base: position 27,211 of record JANQYF010000041.1, on the reverse strand, counting down.
ATTTTCTAGACGAATCATGAAGAGACCCAACCTAGCAATGCACGACTACCCCGCGAGGGCGGGCAGGAAACCCGTACAGGCATTACTCTGCCTGCCCCCTGCGCCAACGCAGGAAGCCCTCCATAAAGGAATCAAGATCACCATCAAGAACGGCAGCAACGTTGCCAGATTCCACTTCTGTTCGAATATCTTTCACCATCTGATACGGCTGAAGCACGTATGAACGGATCTGACTTCCCCAACCCACCTGTGCGGGCTTACCAGCAATGCGATCTTTTTCGTTCTGATGTTCTTCTTCAATCTTGGCAACAATCATTGCTTTCAAACGGGTCAAAGCTTTTTCACGGTTTTGTAACTGACTACGTTCTTCTTGGCTAGTCGCAACTGCACCGGTTGGTTCATGAATGAGGCGAACTGCTGATGACGTCTTGTTCACGTGCTGACCACCAGCTCCCGATGCACGGAACACTTCCATACGAATTTCTGATTCATTCACTTCAAGATCCGGGGCATCCATCACGGGCCACACCTGCACGCTTGCAAAACTGGTTTGGCGCCGGCCTTGGTTGTCGAACGGGCTGATACGCACAAGGCGATGAGTTCCGCGCTCTGAAGTCATGAGACCATATGCATATCGGCCCTTGATTGTGAACTCGGCCGACATAATTCCTGCTTCAGTGCCAGGACTCACATCGTCAACATCTACAACGAAGCCTTTGCGTTCAGCCCATCGTGTGAACATGCGCATCAGCAGTTCAGCCCAGTCCTGAGCATCAACTCCACCGTCTTTGGCATTGATTTGCACAATGGCATCGGCTCCGTCGTGTTCGCCAGTGAACAAACTGCGCATCTCAAGAATTCCGAGTTCAGCTGCGACATGTGCAATACCGGCAGCAATGTCTGCCTCTTGTGAAGAGTCGTCGATTTCACGAGCCATTTCGTGAAGAACATCGAGGTCATCAAGTTCGGCACGCATTGCCTCGTACGCATCAAGGTCAGCGCGCAAGTTTGAATACTCCCCCGTTACTCGCTTTGCGACTTCTTGGTCGTCCCACAAGTCAGGTCGTGACACTTCGATCTCGAGTTCAGAAATACGGGCACGAGTTTGATCAATGTGCAAATACTCATGCGATTCAGCAATACGAGTTGCTAATTCGCGAAGGTCGGAAGTGAAATCACGCATGACGAGTTATTGCTCGAAGTTCGACAGTCAGGCGGCAGCGCCGTGGCACATTTTGTATTTTTTGCCGGAATTACACGGGCACGGCGAGTTACGTGGCGTATTAGACCAGTCACTTGCATCTTTCACGATGGGCTTGCGCACTTCTTCTTCTTGAGGAGCAAGCAGTGAATGATCAACATCATCACTTACTAAAGCAGCTGCAGTAAAACCATCTGTAGCCACGTTGTCGCTACTTGTTTCAATGAGGTTTTGTACCTTGAGAACTGGTTGTTCTTCATTTACAACTTGAACGTGCATCACGTAACGGACAAAGTCTTGAGCAATGCCGGTCATCATCTGACCAAACATCTCGTATCCCTCACGTTGCCATTCAGTAAGCGGATCTTTCTGACCCATGGCTCGCAAGTTGATTCCCTCTTGCAAGTAATCCATTTCCTCGAGATGTTCACGCCACCGTTGATCAATGATGCTCAGCATGACTTGGCGTTCAATCTGACGCAATGTCTCTGAACCCAACTCTTCTTCGCGGGCTTGGTAGTGCTTGTTTGCATCAGCCATCACGAGGTCATAAATAGCGTCCGTACCAGAACATTGGTCAATCTGATCCGCGGTAATTGTTGCTGGCCAGTAACCAGACAACTCAAGTTCTAAACCGTCAACATCCCATTCATCACTGGCCTCAGAGACGCAATGAGTTTCGATCAGTGAGTCAACGGCCTCAGCGAGATACTCCATGGCCGCAACCTTGAGGTCTGCACCAGACAAGATCTGATCGCGACGCATATAAATAACCTTGCGCTGCTCGTTCATTACTTCGTCGTACTTCAAGACGTTCTTACGAATTTCACCGTTGCGTTGTTCAACAGTTGTCTGTGCACGCTCGATTGCTTTTGTGACCATTTTTGCTTCAATAGCTTCGTCGTCTGGCAGCGCACGACCCATTACCCAACTAAGAGCACCGGTAGCGAACAAGCGCATGAGTTCGTCATCAAGGCTGAGATAGAAGCGGCTTGCACCAGGGTCACCTTGGCGTCCGGCGCGACCACGCAACTGATTGTCAATACGACGGCTGTCATGGCGCTCTGTTCCGAGAACGTAGAGACCGCCAACCGCACGGACTTTATTTCCCTCTTCAACGCATTGTGCTTTCTGTAACGGCAACAGTTCGTCGTAACGGGCTTGTGCAGCAGCGCGAGCAGTCTGGAATTCTTCTGGCATGTCAGCAATTGGTGCTGGCAATGCGAAATCATCTACCAAAAGGTCAGGGCTAACGCCTTCAGACAGCACTTGTTGACGAGCCAGAAGTTCTGGGTTTCCGCCGAGCAAAATGTCAACGCCTCGACCAGCCATGTTTGTGGCAACTGTGACTGCACCGAGTCGACCAGCTTGCGCCACGATCAGAGCTTCACGAGTGTGTTGCTTTGCATTCAAAATCTCGTGCTTGATGCCGCGCTTGGAAAGCTCGCGCGACAAATGCTCACTCTTTTCAACACTGATTGTTCCGACAAGAATTGGTTGACCCTTTGCGTTTCGGCCGGCAATATCTTCAACAACTGCACGGAATTTGGAATCTTCTGACTTAAAGATCAGGTCGGGTTCATCTTCACGCACAACATTGCGGTTAGTTGGAATTGGCACAACATTCAGATCGTACGTGTTCACCAATTCAGCAGCTTCTGTTTGGGCTGTACCAGTCATTCCTGCAAGCTTGTTGTACATGCGGAAGTAGTTCTGCAAAGTAATAGTTGCAAGAGTTTGGTTCTCTTCGTTGATGCGCACGCCTTCTTTGGCTTCAACAGCTTGGTGAATACCTTCGCTCCAACGACGGCCTTCAAGGATGCGGCCCGTGAATTCATCAACAATCTTTACGTCACCCGCATCAACGATGTAGTCCTTGTCGCGCCGGTACAGCTCTTTAGCCCTAAGCGCCACAGACAATTGGTGAACAAGGTTCTGCTGCACTGCGTCGTACAAGTTGTCAAGACCGAGTTCTTTTTCAACTTTTTCGATACCAGCTTCAGTTGGAACAACAATTCGCTTATCTTCTTCTACTTCATAGTCAACATCACGCTGCAGGAGACGAACAATGGACGCAAACTTGTAATACATGTTGGCGGCATCAGCAATTCGACCCGAAATAATGAGGGGCGTACGTGCTTCGTCAATCAGGATGCTGTCTACTTCGTCAACAATTGCGAAGTTGTGGCCGCGCTGCACCTTGTCATCAAGCGATGCAGCCATGTTGTCGCGCAAATAGTCAAAACCGAATTCGTTGTTGGTTCCGTAGGTGATGTCACACGCATAATCCATGCGCTTTTCGGCAGGAGACTCGCGGCGGCCAGGAATAACTAGACCAACATTGAGTCCCATGAATTGGTGAATACGACCCATCCATTCAGCGTGGAAACGTGCCAGGTAATCGTTGACCGTGATGACATGAACACCGTTGCCAGACAAGCCATTGAGATACGCAGGCAAAGTAGACACCAGGGTCTTTCCTTCACCAGTCTTCATTTCTGCAACCCAGCCGAAGTGAAGCGCTGCCCCACCCATCAGCTGAACATCGAAATGGCGTTGTCCGATTACGCGGCTTGAAGCCTCGCGCACCACCGCAAACGACTCGACAAGAAGGTCATCGAGGGACTCGCCACGCTCTAGACGTGACCTGAATTCACCGGTCTTTGCTTGCAGAGCCGAATCTGACAATGCAGCCATTTCAGACTCAAGAGCATTGATGTCAGGGACGAGGCCTTGGAGGGCTTTTACTCGCTTGCCGTCGCCGGCTCGAAGGACGCGGTCGAGAACTTTCATGCAGTGTCCAAGCCTACCTGCGCCCTTTGCCAGAGCCAGTTCGCCGTCAAACCCGGAACCCAGCAATACTTGAGACCCATATGACCTCCAGAGCAGTTGACACAGTGATTTTTGACCTCGGAGGGGTGATTATGCGTAACGGCGGACCTCGTGACTTCACGAGGCGCTACCCCGACCATGACCCAGCCGTAGTGGCCGAGATCGTGATGGGCCCCCATCACCTCGATACCGACCATCAGTGGCACCGCGTCGAGCGCGGCGAAATCACACTTGATGAGTGCCGAGCGATTACAAAACAGAAGCTCGACGATGCGGGCATTGTCGCAACTGTGCCTGCCAACGCTCCTGCATCGAACGCAAATCCGTTCAATTTTCAACTCAACGACGAAATGGTCACATTCATTCACGACCTGAAGTCAGCTGGAATACCGATTGGAATTCTGACGAACAATGTGAAGGAATTCCGGCCGATGTGGTGGCCGCTGATGGATTACGCAAACATTTTCGACACCATCGTTGATAGCCACGAAGTGAAGATTCGTAAACCGAACCCAGCCATTTACGAACTAACGATGTCGCGACTAAATGCCACGCCAACCCGAACCGCATTCCTTGATGACCTCCTCGCAAACGTCCATGCCGCAAATGCACTTGGCTTGCACGGCGTTCATGTTGAAGAAGACTCATCCGGAGCTATTGCTACAGCCCGTGCCCTCACCGGCCTTCTGTAGTTAAATTGTGCGCGATGGCGCGACACAAACAACTGACAGCGCCCCCACTTCCACAATGGCCGCCGTTGCGGCCAAAAATGTAGCCCCAGTCGTGACCACATCATCGATGATTAACACATTGCGATGATGTCGTAGAGGTCGCGCAACGAACTCTGGAGAGATCAATCTTTCGTCACGATCTAGCCCAGTTTGAGAAACCGTATTGATGCGCCTCAATAGTCGTTTGACAGGTAATGCCAGCAAAACACCAACGTGACGTGCAATGAGCTCTGCGTGGTCCATACCGCGCTCGTGCTGATGACTCGTTGTTGTGGGTGCCCATGTCACAACGTCAACATTGAAATCATTCCAAGTAATGGAATCGACAATTATGTCTGCCAACAGACGTGCATTCATCCGCTTCCTACCGTATTTGAGACCCAACACAAGTTCTCGTGTGTGACCTTCATGAGGTTCAATTCCCAATATCTGTGTAGTTACTAATGCTCCCGTGTTTGAACGCACTAGTTCAGTACGGTGTAGTTCCATGGCACAAGCTCCTCTTCGACCAATGCGTGAACAGTTCACTGAACGCTTAATCAGATGTGTGGCAGGGCTTGCTTGTTTTGGCACTGGAATCGCGTTCTTCGTGCGTTCAGAACTCGGGGTTCCGCCATGGGATGTTTTTCATCAGGGAATTTCCAAGCACACCGGACTCGGACTTGGAACCGTACTGATTATCGTCGCTTTCTTTGTACTGCTGTTATGGATTCCGCTTCGGCTTCGACCAGGCCTCGGAACGTTGCTGAACGCAATTGAAATCGGGTTAGTAGAGAACGTTGCTCAGGACGTAATACCTCAGACCGACAACATTGCCATTCGTATTGCCTTCATGGTGGCTGGTCTGTGCATTATTGCCGCCGGATCTGGTTTGTATATCGGCGCAGAGTTTGGGTCTGGGCCGCGCGACGGACTGATGCTGGGACTAAACATGCGTTTTGGTGTCAGTGTTCGCGCTGCTCGAACTTTTGTTGAAATCACCGTGATGATCATCGGCATATTCCTTGGCGGGCACATTGGTGTCGGAACATTTGTGTTTGCACTTGGCATCGGCCCAATGGTGCAGATCACGCTTCGGCTATTCAAGATGTCGCGAGGCTCAATCGATGCTGCAGCTGCAGAGGCCTCCGAGCAATAGGGCAACAAAAAAGGCCCCGGGTAAAACACCCGAGGCCTTTTTCATTACGTCTAGTTAGTAACGGTAATTCTCTGGCTTGAATGGACCTGAAGGGTTCATGTCCATGTATTCAGCTTGTCCATCTGTGAGTTGAGTAAGCGTCACGCCCAATGCGTCAAGATGCGCGAACGCAACTTTCTCATCAAGATGCTTTGGCAACACGTACACACCAAGTGGGTATGCATCCAAGTTGGTAAACAACTCAATTTGGGCAAGAACTTGGTTAGTGAATGAGCAACTCATAACGAACGATGGGTGACCAGTTGCGCAACCAAGGTTGACAAGTCGACCTTCTGCCAAAACAATCACGGCGTGACCGTCTGGGAATGTCCAGAGGTCAGTTCCGGCCTTCAATTCATCGCGGGTAGCACCGCTACGAGCAAGGCCAGCCATATCAATTTCATTGTCGAAGTGGCCGATGTTGCACACGATTGCGTTGTGCTTCATTTTGGACATGTGCTCGGCAGTAATGATTGCTTCGTTACCTGTTGCAGTGACGAAGATATCTGCTTCAGCCAAAGCTGATTCGGTAGTGTTGACTTCATAACCTTCCATCGCTGCCTGCAATGCGTTGATGGGGTCAATTTCAGTAACGATGACGCGAGCACCTTGGCCACGAAGGCTTTGCGCACAACCCTTACCAACATCACCGTAGCCGCATACAACTGCAAGCTTTCCGGCGATCATTACGTCAGTTGCGCGGTTGATTGCGTCAATGAGTGAGTGACGGCAACCGTAGAGGTTGTCGAACTTGCTCTTTGTCACGCTGTCGTTCACGTTGATTGCAGGAAACAGAAGTTCCTTCTTGTCGAACATTTTGTACAAACGCTTCACACCGGTGGTGGTTTCTTCAGTAACACCCTTGATAGACGCTGCCATTTGAGTCCACTTTTGAGGCTCTGTCTTCAATGTGCGCTGCAAGAGACCAAGGATCAATGCGAGTTCAGGGTTTGATGCTGATGTTGGGTCTGGTACTGCGCCAGCTTTTTCAAACTCCACACCCTTATGAATTAGAAGTGTTGCATCGCCACCATCGTCAAGAATCATGTTTGGCAAATTGCCATCTGGCCATGTCATCATCTGCTCGGTGCACCACCAATATTCCTCGAGGGTCTCACCCTTCCATGCGAATACTGGTACGCCCTGTGGGTCTTTCTCTGTTCCGTTCGGACCTACTGCGACTGCAGCTGCTGCATGGTCTTGTGTAGAGAAAATGTTGCAACTTGCCCAACGCACTTCAGCACCAAGTTCAACAAGTGTCTCAATGAGTACTGCTGTCTGAATGGTCATGTGCAATGAACCAGAGATACGTGCACCCTTCAATGGCTTTGATGGGCCGTATTGCTTGCGCATCCAACGAAGGCCTGGCATTTCGTGTTCGGCGAGATGGATTTCCTTGCGACCGAATGGCGCAAGGCTGAGGTCAGCGACGCGATAATCGCGACGATCGGCGAGAGAGGACATAGAGGCTCCTTAAATGAGTTACATAATGAATCGAGGCTGGGGCCAACTGGCACCGCTCTGATCAGCCCGATTACGGACTCAGTGTATCTAAATCAGCGTGTAAAGGTGGGCTTTATGCCCTCAGCTGCGATGCGAGACTCAAGTCTCGCAAGCTCAACATCTGTCAGATGTGTGGATTCTTCAATCAGCATCACGGGAATGCCTTCAACCACCGCATACGAGCGCTTGAGGCGTGGGTTCAACAGAATGTTTTCAGACTCGATGTAAAACAATGGCCCTTTATCTTCTGGGCAAGCGAGGATTTCAAGCAGGGTTTGGTCAAGAGTCATATTTTCATTCTTTCATTGTCAGACAGAAGTCACAAGTGAGAGCACTTCAACCACATGATCATCACATTCTGGACGAGTTGCAGCCTCAAGGTTGAGGCGAAGCAATGGTTCAGTATTCGATGGGCGAAGGTTGAACCACCAGTCACCACAATCAACAGTGAGACCGTCAACCCAGTCTTGCGGATGAGCTTTGTACGCCTCAGCAACTGCAGTCATAACGACCTGTGCATCAGAAACGCTTGTGTTGATTTCGCCACTTGCTTCATAACGCTCGAACGGTTGCCGCAACTGCGACAACGGCATTTTCGCGCGTGAAAGCTCTTGCAGCATAAACATGGTGGCGATAATGCCAGAGTCTGCTCGATAGTTATCAAGGAAGTAATAGTGAGCTGAATGCTCTCCACCAAAGACAGCGCCGGTTTCTGCCATCACTTGTTTGATGTTGGAATGGCCCACTTGGGTACGCACAGGTACTCCACCACTTTCCCGAATAACTTCAGGAACTGAACGTGAGCAAATGAGGTTGTGCAACACAGTGGCGCCAGGGTTATTGCGCAAGACCGCTGCGGCAAGAATTGCGGTGGTTGTAGAGCCAGATAATCCCCTGCCTTTTTCATCCACCACAAATACTCTGTCTGCATCGCCATCGAAGGCAAGGCCAAGATCAAAACCACCACTTGTTACACGTGCTTGAAGATCTCTTTGATTCGCTGGCTGAATCGGGTCCGCAGGATGGTTGGGGAAACTGCCGTCGAGTTCTGGGTACATCACTTCGAGTTGCATCATGGGAAGGCGCTCAAACACAACGGGAACAATGAGTCCGCCCATGCCATTGGCAGTGTCGGCAACAACTTTCATCGGTACAAGTGCGTTGACGTCAATGAACGACACCACATGATCGGCAAACTCATCAAGCATGTTGCGAGTGGACACTGTTCCACGAACTGCTACTGCACCAGGGCCGGAACCTGCAAGAACTGATTTTGCAACATCACGAATTACTGCCAGACCAGTGTCAATACCAACAGGGCGCGCGCCAGACAAACAGAACTTGATTCCGTTGTATTCAGCTGGGTTGTGCGAAGCCGTGAACATTGCACCGGGTGCATCAAGTTTGCCTGCTGCAAAATACACAAGGTCTGTACTAGCTAATCCAAGATCAAGAATATTGATGCCGCGTGAAGTGACACCACTTGCAAACGAGGCTGCTAGAGACTCCCCCGTGACGCGCATGTCACGGGCAACAATTACCAAAGGTGCATTGACAAAGTCTGCAAATGCAACTCCGAGAGCAAACGCCACTTCATCGTTCATCTCATTCGGCGTTGTGCCACGAATGTCGTATGCCTTGACAATGCGGTCAAGAACTGAAGGGTCTGTTTTCATCAATCTCTGAGACTATCGGTGGTGAGTTCACCATTGGAGTCGGGTTCAATTCCACTGTCATTACGGGCTGGCATCGCCACGCCGTAACGAAATCGTCTACGGAAGAGGAATACAGCCATGACAATTCCAAACAAGGTGACCGCATAGGAAGAACGATCAAGTCCCGACGGTTCGTAGGACAGTGTCACGTTCTTCTCTGTCGGTACGACAACCATCATGTTCGGTGCTGCGCGATATAGACGCGACGCACCCTTTACTTGCCAGTTCGGAAAGTAACTGACTTTCACGAGAACTGGAACACCAACGCGATCAACTGAAAAAGAAACAGACTCTTGTTCGACCTTTACATCTGAAACAACAACAGGATCAATAGACACTGTGTTGATTGTGGAACCCGCTACAGGTTTCACGATGTCGACTTCGCGGCCTGGCCCTCCAGGCTCACCAGCACTGCGAGAAGCATCCGCCTCGACTTCAATACGTTGCCATTCATCAGGACCGTTATCCACTGGCAACGCCGACCATTCATTCATGTGCTGGAAATATGACGTACCAATTTCTAGCCAACGCTCGCGTTTGTCTCCTGGACGCTCATTAATCACTACGGGCTGCACAGACAATGGTTCAACGATCGCCGTGTCTGTTATCTCATACAGATGCCACGGCCCCGATGTTCCGACTTTGGTTAAGTCAGGTTGCTCATCGGCCTTTGCGATAGCTTCCGGCGTGTAACCCATGTAATAGCGAATGCCCATCGTGCGCATGTAAGCAACGCCCTTTGCAGCATCGTTGTTGTCGTACCGCAGTTCGCGGACTGGATTACTGCTCTGTTTTGACAACGCAGCGGCAGATATGAAGTGATACGGAGTCGAACCAGCAGCTTCAAAGAACAGACCCTCCATGGAACCGATGCATCCGTCAGTCCAATACGGCAACAGCATCAGCGCCATCGTGGTTCCGTATTTGTTCAAGTCTCCGCTGTTTTCCCACAACGCACGACCGCAACCATGTGCAGGGTCCTCGCCAAGCTTCTTCATTGCTTGCACCACGCCGTTGTATTCATCAAAGGTTGTCTTGCCTTCATAGCCTTCGAAGTTCCAACGTGACCAACCATCTGAGAAAGCTCGCTGAGCGGGAAATGACACCGGACCCCAACCATACGAAGTGCCCGTTGCCGTTGACTGCAAGGTCGCAAACGGCAGACTTTGATATCGCACGCCAAGCACCATGAGACAAAAGACAGCCACAAGCCACAGTAATGACGTTGACGTATTCGTTGTTGGTGCTGAAGGCATCTGCAGTGGGTTGCGTTGAATTGCGATTGTGCGACGAATGAAGAGACCAGCTTCATATACGCCGATTGCAGCCAACATGTAGCGCAACAAATACATAAAAGGCAAAATGCGCGGGTTCCATAGAAGCCCAATTACTGGCAAACCACCTTGTGCAACTTTGACACCAATCATCAACACGACGATGTAGACGCCCATCCACATTCCAAGGAATCGACGACGATACACCGAACCGACGAAACCAACTATCGCAAGCGTCATCAGCATGATGTCCAGATTCGTCGCCAACGGAAAGTACATGTCCCACATGGTCTTGAAAGATCCACCGCCTGGTTCAGAGCCGTACTTCATGTCTGTCATGAATGCATGGCCACCAAGGAATGGAATAACCCAGAACGCTGAGAGGAATACAGCACAACTCAACGTTGTGATGCCAAATTTCAAACGTTGCCTATCAAGCCGCATGAGCAACATCAGTGCGGCTCCACCAAACACGAACAGCAACACGATGCCGTGACTGAGTGCGGACAACGCAATAAGCAACGCTGCCCATCCACGGTGCTTACCGTCGTCAAGACCACGTGCGAAAAAACCTAGTCCGAGGATGGCGAAAGCTAATGCGATTGAGTGCGAGAACTCCCCTGCCATTGTGGAAGGGATGTTGCCGCCATAGATGGTGAAGCTCTCATCAAAGAGAAACATGGTTGCACCAATGACCATCAACTCAGGCAATGGATACAACAGTTTGCTGACTCGTCCCATGATGTACACACAAACCGGAAACGCAACGAGACCAGCAGCGACAATTATCTTGAACGCAATTCCGTATGGCAAAACAACGTCCAATGCCACGATGGCTAGCGCTGGCACAACCATGTAGAAGCGATACACCGGCAACCCTGCGTACCAGTCCATGCTCCAACCAGTGAGTCGCCAATGAGGCAGCAGTACATCACGTAGGTAGGCAGGACCCCACACGTGCGCACCCATGTCGCCACCAGTTGGTGTGTTGTTCCGCAGAATCAAATCCGGGTGAAGAACTGACAACACGATCAATGTCGCACCGAGCAACACTGCAGTGGTGCTCATCGACTTCAGCGTCGCGGTCCACTCTTGTTTTCGAACGGAAGGCTCGGTTGATTCATCCTGAATTTCGGCGTTGTTGATTTCGGTATTCATAATTCTCTACAGAAGCACTACAAGCGCGAGCCCTGTGGTGTTGAAGGCCATATGGGTGACAATGGACGTACCTATTGTGCCAGTTGAGTGACGTGCCCACCCCAGCACCAATGCGAAAACAAACAACCCTGGAAACTCGACTGGCTGCATATGAATTGCAGCGAACAGTGCCGCGGTCACCAATATTCCCGCCAAACGGCCCCATGACGCCACCAAACCAGGCTGAACCACGCCGCGATACACGATTTCTTCCACGATGGGCGCTCCGACGATGACAACAAGTCCAAGCAAGATGATCCACCCCCCGCGTGCTTCATCGACCAAATCAGTAGCTCGCTTTGACACTTCATCGAAGGAAAAAGAATCTGGAAACAAGCGCGATAGCGGCCAGTTCACAGCGTTCACCAAAACAAGTTGACTAGCGATTCCCAAGGGAATGCCGACGACGACATCACGACGTAAGAACGTTGCACCAATGGTTGAACGAAAGTTTCGCCAAGTCACTTTCAGGAACTGTGTTGTAGCAAGGAGATACACAATCCACATTGCAGTGGCGCTAAGAGCCACATCAAGCGTCGACATGTCACCAGTTGAAGAGTCTCCATTGCCCGTGATTACGAGGACTACCAGTGATGCAAAATTTGCTGCAACAAACGCAACAAGCCAAAACAGCAGTACTTGGCTTGCTCGTGATTGACGCGATGCCATCTGATCCAAGATGATTACCCGGCGAGACGGCCAGGGCTGTACACATGAACGCGCTGACGGCGATCTTCTAGGTGCCATCCAGAGGGAGCAGTCAGTCGATTCGCATGCTGGTCACATAAGTCGTAGGAATGCGGGTCGCGTTCTGGGCTGAGGTCATCAAGCCAGACCAATGATCGTGCATACTGATACGTCAGGGTCACTGTGGCGGAATGCACACAGCCTTGTCGAGTGCATTGCCTAGCCATAACAGAAACGGTAGTCACCGTGGGCCTCTAAATAGGCGATGCCGCTGGTACGGGGGCTCACGGCGCCCGTAGCATGAACATATGAGCGATATCCCACCGCCCCCTCCACCGTCACGCAATCCACAAGGTCGCAACCCTATGAAGGGCCTGCGCAATGTCAAGCCAGGTGCAGACGGCAAGCCCCCAATGCCCAAGTGGGCAATTTGGGCCATTGTGGCAGCTGTCGTTGTCCTTGCATTCGGTAGCCAACTTTTTGCAACTCCTACTGGCGACAAACTCACCTATACAGAGTTCCTCGTACAAGTGAGAAACGGCGACGTCAAACAAGTCGTCATTAACAACACCTCGAACATTATTTCGGGCACCCTTCAATCGGGCACGAAGTTCACCACAACTGGGTCAGTGAACCTCAGTGATGCCGATGAACAATTGTTAAAGCAAATGGGAGTCGACTACTCGTTCAAGACGCCGCAAGCCAACTTCTTCACCAGCCTGTTACCGATCATTCTTCCGTTTGCTTTTGTCATCGCATTTTTCGTGTGGATGCAACGTCGCGCCATGGGACAAGCCGGCAGCATCATGTCTGTTGGTAAGAGCAAAGCCAAGGCCTACCAAGCTGACAAGCCGTCAACCACTTTCTCCGACATCGCTGGATACGACGGTGTGAAACTTGAAATCAAAGAAGTTGTTGACTTCTTAAAGAAGCCAGAACGATTCAAAGAAATCGGTGCACGCGTTCCAAAAGGTATTTTGCTCGTTGGTCCTCCGGGAACCGGAAAGACTCTCTTTGCACGCGCCGTTGCTGGTGAAGCAGGGGTCGGATTCCTTTCCGTCACAGGTTCTGACTTTATGGAGATGTTCGTGGGCGTGGGCGCAAGCCGCGTACGTGACCTTTTTGCACAGGCAAAGAAACTCGGTAAAGCAATCATCTTCATCGACGAAATCGATTCCATCGGACGTAAGCGTGGAGCAGGATTGGGTGGCGGTCACGACGAACGCGAACAAACACTGAACCAATTGCTGTCTGAGATGGACGGCTTTGAAGCCACTGAAGGCATTGTGATTCTTGCGGCAACTAACCGTCCCGATGTTCTTGATACTGCATTGCTTCGTCCAGGACGTTTTGACCGACAGATAATTGTTCCTCTTCCTGAGTTCGAAGAGCGTCTTGCAATTTTGAAGGTTCACTCACGCGATAAGCGCATGGGCACAGACGTCGACCTCGAGACAATGGCCCGTGCCACACCCGGAATGAGTGGCGCCGATCTTGCAAACCTCGTGAACGAAGCAGCCCTGTTTGCTGTTCGTCGCGAGTCACTTGCTATTGAACGCCTTGACTTTGAAAATGCACGTGACCGTGTTGTCATGGGCGCACGCCGTGAATCACTGGTACTTAACCCTGAAGAAAAGCGCGCCACTGCGTATCACGAAGGTGGACACGCAGTATTGGCAGTAGTGCTCCCCCACTCTGACCCATTACACAAAGTCACCATCCTTCCTCGCGGAATGGCACTTGGTGTCACGTGGACTTTGCCAGAAGAACGTCATACATACTCTCGCGAATTCTTTGAAGACCTAATCTGCAAAGCAATGGGTGGACGTGTTGCTGAGAAGATCATCTTTGGTCATCTCAACAGTGGTGCTGCAAATGACCTTGAACAAGCAACCGGAATTGCGCGCCGTATGGTGCGCGAATGGGGAATGTCAGACAAGATCGGCCCAATGGCGTGGACCGGAAATCAGCAAGTCTTCTTAGGTGAAGACCTCATGACTAGTGGTCGCGAATACAGCGACTCAACGGCCCAGCTTGTCGACAATGAAATTGCACGCATATTGCTCGAGCAAGAAACTCGCGCGCATGAGGTATTGACTCGCCATCGTCGTGGACTTGAACTTGTTGCAGAGGCTCTTCTTGTAGAGGAAACTATTGACGGGCCAACCGTTGGTCGTTTGGTACAACAAGGACTTGATGCACCATCAACAAGCGAAGTACAGGCTTAGTTGCTGTGATTCTCACATGAGCCGGGCGAACTGCCTGGTTCACGGCATTCAGCTACGGCTGCCCACAAATCTTGCGCCTTGACCGGACCTAAGAACCCGGCCTTCACAACACCTGCTGCATCTGCGACAACAAGTGCCGGAACGGCTTCGATTTTGTAACGAGCATGCATTTCCGGGTTTGTCGTGTAGTCAATTCGAGCCACTGCAACTTCAGGCGATGACAGAACTTCTGCTTTAGTAGCGACATCATTGCACGTACCGCAAGTGGCCGACGTAAAGACCACAACAATCCACGGCGCTTCTGGGAACACAAAGTCATTTCGATCAAGCTGCACTGGCAACTCAAAACCACCTTGTGTTGGAGCATCAATCTTGCGGCGGCGCAAAAACCATGACACCGCAAGGGCAACAATCATTGCGCCTGCAACCGTAAGAATTCGAACCATCACCGAGACCTTATGGGAAGTGCTCCCACTATTCCGAAACCAACCAACCCATGCCCTCGAGTAGTGCGTCGCTGTACGGCTACAGGAACTGTCGCAGTAATTGTCACTTCACCGTCTTTCACGTCCGCCGGTACATCAATACTGATTACTGAAGCTGCGCCAAGAACTTCATCAACAAGTAGAGGTAGTTCCACTTCTCCGCCGGGACCACTCGCCGACACTGTGAAGGTTCCTTCAGCTCCAGTTGTGTTTACGACTGCCAATGCATTTCGCGCACCGTTGAGAAGTCCACTTGGAATTCGCCATTTCTGGGACACCAGGCCACCAGGTATTCCATTTGTGATTGCAGTGAATGAACTTCCGCCAACACGTTGACTAAGTACGTGTTCCACAACCACCGGCACATTGTTTACAGCCGACACCACCATTGCGTGGTCGCCCTTTGGCAAGTCTGCAATCGAATCAGTGTTGATAGCAACTATTCCTCCGGCCGGAATATCGATTGCTGCTGATGGCGCTGCAGCTGTGGAAGTTTGATCAACTTCAAGACCGTTAGTGATACCTGGTCCAAAGAAAGAAACATTCACTTGGGCTGCAGAATCCGATGGGTTAAATACCATCAGTAATTCAGACACCAATGCACCTGTACGTCCTGACGTAAACCACCAGTCGCGCAAAGCCATCGGCGTACCCACAGTGGTTGAGTACCCGAGTCGTCCTGCGCCTAAATAATGCTGAATACGTGACGCAATTATTTGGCCCGTCGAGGCCACTACTTCCACCGCTAACCGAGCCTCATTTTGAGCACCCGCATCGGCCAGGGAAATACTGCGCGCTGAACGCGCATTCAAGATGATTCCTTGTAACGACGCAGGAGTTCTGCGACCGTTCGTTGTCGTATACGAGACATTCACCACAGCGGTTTCAGGAAACGGATTTGTCAACACTAATCGTTGCGTTGAACCTTCTGCAGTAAACCCATCAGCGAAATACCATGTGCTCGATGTTTGCGAAACACATTGAGATGTCACATCGCCGGCTGCATAAATGAGTTCTTGCTCGACTGAACCAATTGATCCGATTATTTCAACGACCGGAACAACAACTCCGACTGTTCGGCCCCGCAGGACATCAACATCTTTTCGAGAACGCGCGGGCACTGTGATTGTTTCTGCATCGGATGGCGAATCAGTGAAGAAATTCACTGTGGCCGTGATGTCGGCATCACCAGGGTTGACGACAACAATTGAAGCACTGCTGATTCCGTCACCTGCCGCTGCACCGGGGCAAAACCACGATGTACTTATTCGAGTTCCGTCGGATGCTTGCGGGAAACCGGCGAATTGAACGATGGCAGATGATGCACCCACAGATTCTTTTCCGGAATGACGATCCACAATGACAACGACTGCACTAACTGCGGCAAGAAGAGCAAAGGCAATAGCTCGGCGTAACAACTTCACAACGAGTCCTCGCTCACAAATCTCATGACAGGAGCATCGACAATTGATGACGTCGAAGAATTCCTACGAGAGCGTCTACGTGGACGCACCAAAGCAAAGAAAGCCACAACACACCACGCAGCAAATTGAAGCAATACAGCAAAAGAGTGAAAGAAGCTCGACTCAAATCCCAATCGAATACGACCTGCACTTGCAATGTCGTATGCATTTGTCAAACCAAAAGCTGGGCGTGCCTCTATTTTGTTGCCATCCAATGTGAGCTTCCAGCGACTACTAAATGGGACTGCAAGATGAATAGTGCCAGGTTCTACATCAGCCTCAATTGCGCCTTCAGGTCGAGTCTGTGCGGGAAGCGGCATGGCACCCGAGATATCTGTTGCGATCATTGAGGTTGCACCAGCGAGTTGACTACTGGCAGCGCCTGCTGAGGTCAACATTGAGCGCACCGGCACCCATGAGGCATTCTCGAAAATAACAAGGTCTGGTGAGGCGTAGAGACGGCGTAAGTCAAGTTGACGAGACAACGAATCAACGAGACCACGTGGCGCGGCTATTGGGTCGCTACGTGTTGATTGGCCACCATCGATTATGGGGACAACAATGAATCGCACAGACAGCGGTGCAAGCAATCTTCCTGCGCGAGCAGTCTGGCCACGCACGATTCCGTACAAAGCTGCAACAGCATTGTCGCGCGCACGTGTTGGTGGGTTCTCCCACAACTCTTCCATCGTCGGTTCTCTTCCATTGACAACCGAATACGAAATTCCCCAGCCAAAATTCAACGGTGCACCAGGCAATACGCGGGGGTCGCCAATAAACATGGTGCGATACTCCCCTGACGTTTGTGCATCGGGCAATTGAGCCAATAGCTGTGGAAGCGCGAGTGACGGTTGGCTCCAACTTCCATTCAAGGCATTAATCGAAACCGGCACAAGACCAATGGCAAAAGCGAGTGCCACAACCGCACTGATTGGTTGGCGCCAACCAAAACGAGCACGCCGCAAATCAACAACAAGGGTGGCGCCCATAGCGCCAGCACAAATTGCAATTCCAAAAGCAACAGGCACCAACAAAATTGCTGGCTCGGGAAGATGTACCGGCAACAACGCAGAATCATCGAGCATTGCTACTGCCAGACCGAAGGCAACAAGACTGGCGCCGCGCAATACCCAGCCCGATCTGACTCCGTGCACCAGCAACACGGCACCAATAACAACTGCGTACAACGCAACGGTGACAGATGACAAAACGAAGCCGCCAACATTGAACGTTGCCAAGCCAATGAGGCCAATGTTGCGACCAGACTCAACTGGTGCTCCGGTAATTGCTTCCCACCACCTAGAACGAATGTATGTTCCGGCCCACGGAAGATTGAGAACTACGCCTGACACAACAACTGCGGCGATGACAACAACCCAACGTGCCGCCCATTTCAACTGGGTGCCATGCACAACACTGACCACAGTAAAAATCAGCGCTATAAGCGGGACAATGAGAACCACTGACGGTTCAAACGCGATGACTGCCCCCATCAACAACACAAGACACGCGAACCATTTGCGCCACAACCCAGCAGGCGCGACTGCCATCAATTCTTCTGACAATTCCTCGTCAATATCTGCGTGACCCACCAACATGCGTGACAAGTGCACCATCCATGGCAATGTCGCATACATCAAAAGTGCGCCCCATCGTCCAGAGGAAATAGCTGCATACGGCAATGGCACCGCTGCATAAGCTGCGGTAGCTGCAATGCGCGCTGCACGCGTTCCTAGTACCGATGCAAAACGCCACACGCCTAGCCATCCAGCTATCGGCAAGATGACAACAAGCAGAGTTTGCAGAAGTCCCATATTCCCCAGCGTGGTCATTGCGCTGGCGGCGAGCAACGCAACGCCCGTCGGCACCGCAGAAACTTGACCAAATCCTGCCCCCCACCAGCCAGAGGTATACGAACGCACGAGTTCGCTGGCAGAAGCTGTGATTGGTGCCATCTGGCCGACTGGCGCAACACCACTTAAAAACAATGCACGAGAACCGACAAGGAAAATGGTTGTGAGTATGCCCCACAAAACATATGCACTTCGTGGAGTTGCTTCTCGAGATTTTCCGGCAGATTGTGCCTGGGCTTGACCCGCTTGAGCTGCGCGACGACGTAAGAAATTTGCGAGGTACGCATTTCCTGGCAGTTGCAGTGCTCGCACTTCAACACCAGACACCGCACGGTGAACAGATATTGCTTCACGACGTTCACGAATTTCAACAACACCAAATGGCAAAAGCAATAAAGCGCGCATTTCATCTATTGCACGGCGCACACGACCAGTTGCCATCAGTAAAAAGAAACGCGCAATGGTCAGAATTCCCATTTGCACAACGGTGGTTAGCAACTGTTGTGCCGAAGTTAGTGAAGCAACTGTTCTTACTCGAACTATTTCGTTCTCAAGGAAATGATCTACACCGTCTGGATTATTGACTGATTGAGAAGAGTTCTCACGGTGACGTCCAACAGCGCTCGGAACCACCATTACTCGCGCAGCCGTGGCATGCAATCGCCAACACAAATCCAAATCAGCTCCGGCGCCCGGCAAGTCTGGATTGAATCCGTTAATGGTTGAAAAGAGGTCTGCGCGAACCATGATGCACGCGGACGAAACAATGAACACGTCTTGCACTGCATCGTGCTGTTCCTGATCGAGTTCACCATCATCAGCAATGGGCAAACTATTTCCGAATCGGTCAACAGCTATGCCGACACTTTGAATCATGCGAGGGTCATCCCAGTACACAAGCTTCGGGCCGACTGCGCCAGCATTTGATCTGTACAACTCTTCAACAAGACGGCTGATTGCATCAGGCGCAAGCGCTACGTCATCGTGGAGGAAACAAAACAGACCACTGTTGCCATCAACCAAATTAAGGACCGAGTTACACGCTGCCCCGAACCCTGGGTTTCCGCCAAGGAACCGCACCACCGCAGTCGGCAAATTGGTGCCAACCACGTCGAGAATTTCACGCGAGACGGGATCGTCTTCCAGCCCCGTGACCAACACCAGGCTCTGCAGGGCGTTGTAGTTCTGGCCAGCAAGGCCCTGAAGGGACTCTGCTAGCCATTCGCCCCTCTCGTGTACGACCATGACGGCCACCACTGGGGGTAAGGAAGAAACAACCTGGGGCTCTGTCACGCCGTAGCGAGGCTAGTGGCACGGGTGCGAAGCCCATGGGCAGCAGGGTCTGGCCAGCCGATTCCCCAATGCCAACAATGCTTGCTCAATGCTTGCAAAAGTAAGCACTAGTGGGTACTCTTGACTCATGAGCAAATTCTCGTTCCCCCACATCACACTTCCGAACCTCCAAATTCCTGGTCTTGATCGCCTTCCTAAAGTGGATCTGCCAAAGATCTCTCTTCCGTCGTTGCACTCAATAGATCTCACTGCAATCGACCTCTCCCGCCTGAATCCATCTGCAGTTCTTCAGAACCCAGTGGTGAAGCAAGCAACCGAGATTGGCTACACCGCTGTCGGATTCGCAGTTCTCGGATTCCAGAAGCTTCAAGTGCGCCGCGTTGAGTTGTTCGACGCTATTAAGGCGCGCAACAACACTGCTCAATAGAGCTTCATAACGCCATAGGGCGTACCACTGTCACTGCAACTAACCTTCAACCCGTGTCAGATGGCGAATCAATAGAGAAGACTTCTCGTATGCCATTGCCTGAAGGCACTGTCCCAGTAGGTATTGGTTTATTCGTTTCGGGCTTTACCTCGTACGCGTTTTTCAAAGTCGGCCAGCTTGCGCTTGGCAAAGAAGACTTCAAACCAATCGTTGCATTGTGGTTCACAACGTTTGCTTTGGTACCCGGGTTTTTCATGCCTGTGGAACAAGAACTTGGTCGCGCAATTGCTCATCGTCGCGCACTAGGTCAGGGCAGTCGCCCAGTTGTGCGCCGCATGTTGCCATTAACCATCGCTCTCGCAACGATTCTCATAGTTGCTATCGCCGCGGCATCCTCGTGGCTCACGTCAGACATGTTCGACGGGTATTGGGTAGTCACCCTCTCACTTGTGTTGACAATTTGTTTTTATGCACCAATGCATATGGCCCGCGGTATTGCGTCTGGGTCTGGGCGATTCGCTGCCTACGGCACCGTGATGGCTGTTGACGGCCTCGTTCGTATCATCGCCAGCGTATTGCTGTGGCAATTCGGAGTAACGAGCGTTGGTGCGTATGCGCTTGCTGTAGCAATCTCACCAATCATTGCTGCTGGTGTTGTATTTGCACGCGGAGAAACGAAAACTGATGATGGGCCGCCTGCAACGTACGCAGAGATAACACCAAACCTTGGTTGGTTGTTGTTAGGAACCATCATGGCTGCGGCGTTGGTAAATGCTGGACCGCTAGGTGTTGATTTCCTTGCCAATGTAAGCGATGCAGAGAAAGTGACTGCGTTTGGAAACGGAGTGCTGCTATCTCGTGTTCCTCTGTTTTTGTTTCAAGCAGTACAGGCAGCACTACTTCCCCGACTTGCACGACTTGCAGCCAAAGGCGACCTCGAGGAATTTCGCCATGGATTTTCGTTACTACTGAAAGTTGTTGCTGCAGTTGCCGTACTTGGCACCGTCGGTTCATTCCTGCTCGGACCGCCGATTCTTACAATGGTGTACGAGGGCGGACTTGATCGGCGGACCCTCACATTGCTTGCATTAGCAAGTGGTTTGTACATGCTTGCCTTGGCAGTGTCACAAGGTGTCATTGCTTTGCAGGGCCATAAATTTGTTGCCGCTGGTTGGCTGTCAGCCATGATTGGCTTTCTTGCAGTTACAACGTTTGCGTCTGATGACTTGTTCTTGCGCGTTGAACTAGGCCTTATTGCCGGCTCAACTGTTGCTCTAGTGGTGTTCTCTTACGCGTTTCGAGCACGGATGAATGCAGGTGCAATACCTGATGCCGAATCAATGATTGACGGCGTGCTTGATTACCCACTTGAGGGATAAAAAGCTATTTCCGCAGACGAGCGGTTTCGATTTCCATATCGTTCTTCACCATCATCTTGACGAGTGAAGGGAAATCAACTTCTGGAATCCAGCCCAACTTGTCACGAGTCTTGGTGGGGTCACCAATGAGCAAGTCAACTTCAGCTGGGCGGAAGAAACGCGGGTCTTGGCGCACATAATTGTGCCAGTCGTCAAGGCCAACTTCTTCAAATGCCAACGTGAGGAACTCTTCAATTGAATGTGTCTCGCCAGTTGCAACCACATAATCATCTGGTTCTGGCTGCTGCAACATCATCCACATTGCACGCACGTAGTCACCTGCGTAACCCCAGTCACGTTTTGCATCAAGGTTTCCCATGACCAATTCTTTTTCAACACCTAATTTGATGCGAGCAGCAGTGTTTGAGATCTTTCGCGTAACGAATTCGAGTCCGCGACGAGGGCCTTCGTGGTTGAACAGAATGCCCGAGCAGGCGTAGATGCCGTAACTCTCGCGGTAATTGACAGTGATGTCATGGCCAAACACCTTTGCGCAGCCATATGGCGAACGTGGGTGAAATGGTGTGAGTTCGGTTTGTGGCACTTCACGCACTTGACCGAACATCTCTGATGACGACGCCTGATAAAAACGAATCTTGTTGTTCTGGGTGCCGCCCACCATGCGAATTGCTTCCAGCATGCGCAGTACGCCAAGACCAGTGATATTTGACGTGTGTTCGGCTTGCCCAAATGAGATGGCAACGAATGAAATAGCGCCAAGGTTGTACACCTCGTCTGGCTGCACGTATTCAAGAGCATTCACCAGGCTGGTGAGGTCCGCTAAGTCGCCTGGCACCAATTCAACGTACGGGAACTCGTCGCGGATCTGAAGGGCGCGAGGGTTGTTTTGGCCCTTAAGCATGCCAAAGACTTGGTACCCCTTCGAATGGAGAAACTCAGCTAAGTGCTGGCCATCTTGGCCGGTGATACCGGTGATAAATGCGCGGGGCATAACTGGACCTCGTTGATCGATAATCGGACTTGACAACGGTACCACCGCAGCCCTTTTGTTCAGGTGAACCCTCCTGCGAAACAAACCCCTACGCTTGTCTCATGATTATGGTGCTGGCTGGGGGCGTTGGTGCTGCCCGTTT
>JANQYF010000041.1:2565-4533 GCA_030729045.1 Ilumatobacteraceae bacterium | reverse complement strand
TTTTACCGCACCGCTCGTGTTCGCGAGGGCGCAACACTTCAACAAATCACTTCAGAACTTCGCACTGCATTCGGCCTAAGTGTCACCGTGGTGCCAATGTCAAATGATTCAGTTCGTACTGTTGTTCACCTTGCAGATGGCCCAGTTCCCTTCCAAGAATATTTCGTACGCCTGCAACACAATGTGCCGGTAACTCGCGTTGAATTTGTTGGCGCGGAATCTGCAGCATTTATAGATCACTCACTTCTCACTGACGCAGAAACAATCGTGATTGCGCCATCGAATCCAATCGTTTCAATTGCGCCTATTCGCGCACTGGCTGGCGTTGATGCAGCCCTTGCTGCTCGTCGCGACAGTGTTGTTGCAATCTCTCCCATCGTGGCAGGCGCAGCGCTTAAGGGCCCTGCAGACCGCATGCTGGTTGAACTGGGCCACGAACCAACCGTGGTTGGCGTTGCTCGCATCTATGCACCTATTTGCGGAACTCTCATCATCGATTCACAAGACGAACACCTTGCGTCTGCAGTTGAACGTGAAGGAATGCGCTGCATCACAACTGACACCATCATGTCGAAACCTGGCGTTGCAGCATCTCTCGCCCGCATTGCAATTGATGCACCTTCGAATAAAGGAGACCACTAATGGCACGACTCATGGCATGGAGCGTTGAAGGAATTGGTGAAATAGTTCCTGGTCAACAATTGGGCGACGTCATCGTTGAGGCGTGTTCTGCAGAACCAAATGGCCCATTGCGCGACAACGACGTACTAATTGTGACGCAAAAGATTGTCTCAAAGGCTGAAGGGCGCCTTGTGCCCATCGACGCTGATGATCCGCTCTCACACAAAGTTCTTGTTGAACAAGAAGCAGCTCGTATTGTTCGCAGGCGCGGAGACCTAATCATCACAGAAACCAAACATGGTTTCGTGTGTGCAAACAGCGGTATTGACTTGTCAAACGTTGAACGCGGTTACGCAGCCCTGCTTCCACTTGATAGCGACCGTTCTGCACGGCGCATCAGAGACATTGTGCGCGCAAAACTTGGCGTCACAGTGGGCGTCATCGTCAGTGACACTTTTGGTCGACCGTGGCGTAAGGGCCTCACCGATGTAGCTATCGGTGTTGCTGGCATTGCTGGCGTAGTTGACCTTCGCGGCACAGAAGATGCGCTTGGCAGAATGATGCAAGTTACTGAAGTGTGCATTGCTGACGAATTAGCAAGCACTGGCGAATTAGTAATGGGCAAATCAAACGGAGTGCCCGTAGCGGTTATTCGCGGTGGTGACCCTTCATGGTTCCGCGATTCCTCAATGGACGAGATTGTTCGGCCTCCAAGTGAAGACCTCTTTCGCTAACGCAACGTAGCGAGGCCGTCTTTCAACGACGTAAACGGCGACCAGCCGAGCTGAATACGGGCACGTACCGGCGATAGTGACAGACGAGCCAAATCATTAGGGCGTGCTGCACTGGTGCGTGGCACTGGCGATGCAGCTCCTGCCATCACTGACCACAAATCAGAAATAGATGTTGCGACGCCTGTTCCGACATTCACTACTAAGCCACCAGCTCTGTCTGTGGCTCGCGCAATTGCATCAACAGTGTCATCGATATAAATGAAGTCACGCGTTTGTTTTCCATTGCCATGAACAATCGGTGCGCGGCCATTCGCCAATGCATCCACAAATGAAGCAACAACACCATCGGCCGCTCTTTGTCGAGGACCATAAACATTTCCTATAGCAAGAACCGTGAATTCGACGCCATGACGTTCGCGATACACCGAGTGAATGTCTGCTGCTGCGCGAGCTAACACTTCTTCGCTTGTGCGAGGGTCATTGATGTGTCCCTCTTTAATTGGCAAGTCACGTGCTGCAACTTCGCCATACAGCAGACCACTTGGCAACGCAGTAATCACTTTTTCAACACCACCAAGGCGAGCAGCTTCAAGAATGGCAACCGACAATTGCA
>JANQYF010000041.1:0-2465 GCA_030729045.1 Ilumatobacteraceae bacterium | reverse complement strand
CGAACTCGAGCACCAATGTGTGCGCCAGGGAGAACTACTGAATCAATAATGACGCATCCCTCTTCCACTACGACTGCTTCACCAATGACACTATGTGTAATCGATGCCGATGAATGCACATGTGCTTGTGGCCCAACCGACGCCAAAATACGTGAACGTGTTCCATCAATCAGATCAAGGTTGGCTCGCAGATACGTGCTGGGAAGTCCAGTATCGATCCAGTAATCGTCAGTAGGCATTGCTGCAAGAGTTCCGTCGGCCACCATTGCCGGAAACACAACGCGCTCAATTGAAAGGCGTTGCCCTTCGGGAATGCGACTGATGACTGACGGCTCAAGAACGTAGGTTCCAGCATTCACTAGGTTGCTTGAAGTTTCTCCCGGAGCAGGCTTTTCAACAAAGCGCTTCACCCAACCCTTGTCATCAGTTTCGACAACGCCATATTGCGATGGGTCGGCTACAGGTGTGAGGTGCAATGTTCCTTCGGCGCCTTGGCTCTTGTGGAATGCAACCAACTTCGACAGATCAACGTCACACATAATGTCGCCATTCATCACTATGAAAGTGTCAGACACGCCAGCGTGACGAGCCGCAAATGCAATAGCGCCCGCCGTGTCGAGAGGTTCTGGTTCTACTGCGTAATGCAATGCAATTCCTGCACACACACCATCAGGAAAAGCCTCAAAGAAAGGTTCTGGTTTAAAACCAATTGCAAGAACTACTTCAGTTACACCAGCTGCACCGAGAGATGCGATGAGATGTTCCAATTGGCGCACATTCGCGATTGGCAACAAAGGCTTTGGAGTAGTCAGCGTGAGTGGTCTCAGCCGAGTTCCGAAACCCCCGACTAGTACAACAGCGTGCATCAGCCGCCAGTTGTTGTTGTGGTGCCACCAGCAACAGTTGTTGTAGTGCCTCCACCAAATTCAGCTGCCACAATGTCAGACAACTTCGCAGCAGAGTCTGGCAACGGAATTTCTGTTCCAGGAGCAACATACGCAACGGCAATTGCCATTTCGTCGTTCAGAATTCTGACGTTTGAGAAATCTGTGATGTAACGCTTTGAGTTTGCACTGTCGCTGGCCTTTGGCCACGCGATGACTTGCACTTGTGCATCAACGAACTTGCCTGACTTGTCCTTGCACTGGTCTTTCTCAACCGCGTAGGAAACGCCTTTGTTCTGCTCTGCAGGAAACGTGATGCCCTTTGTCGTGACTTCTACGCCATAGGTATCGAGATACAAACCAAGCTTGGCTTTCTTGCCAGCAGATGCGATTTGTGGGTACCAACGAATTACACCGTCTTCGCGACTGAAGACTCCGTACTTAGAGAAATTCTCATCAGCAGTGTCAGCCTTTTGCTTGTCGATCAAGAGATTCGGAAGATATGCATCACAGTGGTAGATACCAAATGGAATATGCCAGCGATCTGATGTGGTGGGAGCGACGTCACTGGCAGCGGGGGCCTGACGAGCATACGAAATCAGGCCAGTACCGACGATGACGATGACTGCCATGATGGTCGGGAAAAGAGTGCCGCCTTGAAAGCGCACCTTCTTGCCTTTGCCCTTCTGTGCGAGACGGGCGACCTTTTTTGCTGATGAACCACTAGCCACGAAGGATTGAGGCTACCTGCTAGACGCCCAGTGAGGCGATTACATCAAGGTAAGAATGTGCAACCCGTGCTGGAGACACGTGAGATTCGACCCACGATCGGCCACGAGCGCCTGCTTCAGTAGCCACAGAGCCCGAATTCACCATCGCACGAAGTGCATCAGTGAAGGCAACCGGGTCGTCAGGCGCCACCGAAACACCTGCGCCACTCTCAGACAAAATACGCGTCACTTCAGTGCCCGAATCGATGGCGGCAACAACAGGACGCGCAGCCGCCAAGATGCTGTAGGTCTTTGACGGAACACTGACTGCCCCGAGCCCAGCCCGCAATGGCACCACGTGTATGTCGGCGGTGGCAAGTACCTCTGCTACTCGATCTGCAGGTTGATACCCAGAGAATCGAATATTGGAAAGCCCAGCCGCATCACGTTGCAGTTCTTCTCGCGCTGCACCATCTCCGTTGATTACAAACGTGACTTCAGGTAACTCACGTGCAGCATGCAACATCATGGTGAGCGACTGCGAATACCCAACGTTGCCCGCATACATAACAACTTGTTCTGTGCCTATTCGCAATTCGTCACGATACAAAGTCATTCGGTCACGAGGTGTGATTCGGTCGCTATCAACAAAGTTCGGAATCACCTGCACTTTGTGCTGATGCTTTGATGAAATCTTTGCCAACACATTTGCTCGCAGATCTTCTGACAACACAACCACAGCATCTGACCTGTGATAACTGACTCTCTCTAACCATCGAGACGCAGCAATGATGCGCGCGTTAGTAATTGCTCCGGTTTCAACAGCCGCATCTGGAAACACGTCTTGAATATTGAACACTGACGGACAACG
>JANQYF010000040.1 GCA_030729045.1 Ilumatobacteraceae bacterium | reverse complement strand
GGTTTCCTAAACCGCAGGTCGCAGGTCCGATTCCTGCCGAGGGCGCCAAAATAGAGCGAT
Source organism: Ilumatobacteraceae bacterium (assembly GCA_030729045.1). Lineage (GTDB taxonomy): Bacteria > Actinomycetota > Acidimicrobiia > Acidimicrobiales > Ilumatobacteraceae > UBA2093. The sequence goes on along the minus strand of JANQYF010000040.1, from coordinate 51,919 downwards.
AGAAAAAGGTGTATGAATCTTGTTCTTAAGAAAAAAACACTGCAAGTTGTAGTAGCAGTGATTGTGCTTTGTGGTGTTGCCCCTGGGCACGCTTCAGCAGCATCTTCGGTCAAAGAGGGGGCTAAGTGTTCCAAAGTTGGATTGAAGGTCAAGGCAAGCAAAACCGTGAGTTTTGTGTGCACAAAGTACGGAACAAAAACAATGGTGTTGAAGTGGAAACGAGTCGTTACACGATCAACCAAGCCAAAAGTATCAGTGACAACTACAACTATTCCCAGTTTGTCTGCTACTTCTAAAATCGTTATTAAGAGTTATTCCTTTGTAGTTGCAAACAGCATTAAGAAAACTGACGAGTTAACCATTGCTAATCTAGACACCGTTCCTCACACAGTTACTTTTAATCCAAATGGAAATGACTCTTCTGTTGTTATTGAATACTCAGTAAAGAAATCGACAGATACTGGCGCAGCAGTAGCACCACTGTTTGATGTGTCAGTGCCTGGTAATTCAACAGCGAAACTGCCACCTCTTGATGTTGGCACTTACAACTTTTACTGCACTATTCACACGTCCATGCGAGGAAAATTAGTCATTGGCTAGAGCCAGTTTCCGTCAGTTATGGGCCTCATGCCGCATGTCACTGAGTGCAGAAGGCTTGTCGACAGTGAGAATTTCGGTATTGCAGATACCGTCTGCGAGTAATGCGTAAAGCGCTTGCTCCTATTTTGATACTTGCGATTCTCGGCACGCTCGGCATTTTTCAACGCGAAGTACTGGGTGATATTTGTGCGCGCCTGTTAGACCTTCCGCGACTCAGTCTTGTGCCTTTGGCCATCGCAGCATTTGCAATGGTGTGCGCACGCGGATTCTTTCTATTGGCCTGTTCGCCCGGAATTTCGTTACGCCAAGCAATCATGACCGATCAGGCTGCGCTTGCTGCGGGCTACGGAATTGTTCTCGGTGGCGGAGCAGTGGGAACAGGAATGCGGATTCATATGTTCACAACGTGGGGAATGGCCCACCTCGCTATTGCGTCTTCAATCATTGCGACAGCTGTTGTTCCCTCCTTCACAACATGGGGTCTTCCTAGCCTGTTATTGATTGGGCCAGTACTTGGTGGAACGGCGGCGCGAGAGCAAACATTGGCTGTTGCTGTTGGCATTCCTCTCATCATTGTGTCAATCGTGTTTTGGTGGCTGGCTCTGCGGTCTTCGACGATGTTCTCAGCTGTCGGACGCTTCACAGGCTCGGTGCGTTCGTTTCTATTACGCAAAGTTCCTGCGCGTTTTCCAAAAGTTCGAGGGGCAGTAGAGCGCACGCAACCGTTGGCTTTTTCTATTGAAATGCGTGATGATTTAGTCAAGTTGTTGCGAGACCGTTGGTTGATGATCTTTACAGCATCGGCAAGCACACTGACGGCTGGCTTTACGTGTTTGTGGACTTCGTCAGTTGTCTTCAACGTAGAGGGACTTACATTTCGAGAAGCCCTCGTTGCTTTTTCGTTAGTACGCGTTGTCATCGCACTGTCACCAATTCCTGGCGGTACCGGACTAGCCGAAGTTGGGCTAATTGTCTTGCTGGAAAGAGCCGGTGTGAGCACTGTCGATGCGACTGGAACAACACTTCTGTACAGATCCCTCACCTGGTTTCTTCCCATCGTTGTTGGTTCTGCAACGTGGTGGCGTTACAACCACACTCGTTCCGTAAACTAGGCAAATCACGACTAACAGATAGAGCCCACTGTGATCGAAGCACGAACAATCCACCTTGAACCCGAAGCAGTGATGGCAATGTCACAGATCTTGGGCATCATGCTCGACCAGATGTTTGATGCCGAAACGAGCACAATGTGGAATACGGAACACATCATTGAATTGGAAGCGCGACTTGTTGCACCTGCAGAAGGTGAATCAGTCGAAATGGGCATTGACGATGCATCTTTGCTGCTGCAAGGCATGGCGTTTACCGAAGTGATGTCGGCTGATCTGCCATGGATTGACATGGTGCGGTGGGTGACTGATTTTGTGACTACGGAATTACGTCAACACTGGACAGAAGAAGAGTGGCAAACCTTTTCCCAACAATGACAAAAGGTCCGGTCTGTCACTTTCGTAACAAACCGAACCTTTTGTTCGATGTTTTCAATTCACAGGTACAAGACCTGCGTAAGAGTTAACGGCGCTTTGCTGCCTTCTTCACTGTCTTCTTGACAGCTTTCTTAGCAACTGGCTTCTTCTTAACAGCCTTCTTGGCTACTTTCTTTGCCGCTGGCTTCTTCTTTGCAGGAGCTGCCTTCTTCACAACCTTCTTCGCAGGTGCTGGTGCAACTGCGCGCTTGACTGTGTTCACCTTTGGTGCTGCAGTGACACCGAGTGCGATGTCCTTGAAGCCCTTGAGTGCGGTGATCTTGGCAACTGTTTTTGCCTTGATCTTGATTGTTTCGCCTGTGGCTGGGTTACGACCCATACGGGCTGGACGCTTAATCTTTGCAAATTTCGCAAAGCCTGAGATATTTACAATCTCGCCTTTCGCGACGTTCGCAAGGATGACGTCGATTGTTCCTTCAACCATTTTGGCCGCTGTCTTGTTATCGACATCGGTGTGAATGGCTACTGCTTGGATGAGTTCACGTTTCTTCATAAGCGAAAACTTATTCCATCGGCCTACTCAAATCGTGGATATCCATTGACTTTTTTGTCACTCGGGCGAAAGTCACTTTTTCGCTTCGTCGGGTGTCCGTCGGTTTGGTGAAATGTGCCTGTGGGGGATAGAAGGCTTCATGCCAACGAGAAAACAATGTGCTAATTGGCTAATTGGCTAATTCGTGGCCAGAAAACCCTTGTTTTATTAGGTTTTAGGGAACTATTTGTGCGGGAACGTAAAGATTGTTTCGGCAAGAAGTTCTGCTTCAGAGTGGTCATGGGTGACCAAAAGCGCAGTGGTGGCCGTCTGTTTGAGAACTCTGGCTAGGTCATTGATGAGTGCGTCATGGGTCTCTTGGTCCAGGCCTGAGAGCGGTTCATCAAGCAAAAGAACCCGAGGGTAGGGGGCAAGTGCTCGCGCAAGAGCGATTCGGCGGGATTCTCCGCCAGACAATTCAGCCACGTTTCGATGGGCAAGGTGGACAAGATTGACCATCTCAAGAAGCTCGTTTGTGCGCGCGATCCGGTCTGTTTTGGGCATCTTGGCAATGCGTAAACCGAATTCGATGTTTTGACTGACGGTCATGGTGGGGAACAGGTCGCCCATTTGCGAGACAAGGCCGATGCCGCGTTTGTGGGTGGGAAGCGATGTGACGTCGACATTGTCAATGTGCACAGTTCCGTGAGTGGTGCGAATGATGCCGCAGATGGCGTGAAGCAGAGTGGTTTTGCCGATGCCAGAAGGGCCGGTGATTGCGAGCGTTTCACCGGTGCCAACAGTGAACGAAACATTGTCAACAATGATTGTGCTGTCGAATGCAACAGAGAGATTTGAAACTTTAAGCACGACTCATGACTCCTACTGTGACGAGCACCATAAGCGCTGCAAGTGCAAAGCCCGCTTGTTGTGTTGCAACACCAGGTCTGCCAAGTAGTTGCGCTATTGCAATGGGCAGTGTGGTGGAACCCGACCGCGACAAGAACGACGTAGCGCCGAATTCGCCGAGAGAAATAGCCATGGAAAGACCTGTAGCTCGAAGAATTGCTGGTTTGAGAATCGGCATGTCGACTCGGGCCCAGGTGATGAATGGCGATGCACCAAGGGTGGCTGATGCGTTTCGAAGCGATCTTGGTATTGCGTGAACAGCCGGGTCTATTGCGCGGATAACAAGCGGAAGAGCGATGACCGCATGAATGACAGGAATCAACCAGCGCTCGGACCGCCATGCGAATGGAGCGGTATTGAATGTGATTATGAGACCAATACCGAGGGTGGCTGCGGAGATGACGAGCGGCAGAGAGAACAGCGCACTAGGCGCAGAAGTGCTTGCCACTAACAAAGAAAGAGGCACACAGATGCATGCGGCGGCAACGGCGAACACAAGAGAAGTGGTGATGACCGATTGTGGAGAGACGGACAGCGCTGGTAGTGATCCGGAAAGAATCGTGCGCCACGCACTGACTGAGAATTGATTATTCACAACTAGTGATCTGTAGATGGTTGCTGCAAGGGGAGCCGCAACGATGAGGATGACAGTTGCAGTGATTATTAGTGGGATGAGGCGATGCGTGGGTTTTGTCCGCAGTTCCTGTGGATCACTGAGGCGTTCGGAAGATGATGCGGCATGAGAACGTTGACGAGTGCTGAAAAGGACTGCACCAACAATGACTGCCTGAAGGACTGCCAGTGCAGTAGCGGTAGATGTGTTTCCTAGTCGCACCGCCTGGATGAAGATTTCACTCTCTAATGTTCGGCGGGAAACACCGCCAAGAATTGCAACGACGCCAAATGATGTGAAGCAATAAATGAACACAAGAGTCGCTGCATTAATGACGGCCTCAGAGATTTGTGGCCACACAACTAACGCGAATGTGCGTGATGGTCGTGCCCCAAGAGTGCCTGCAGCATGTTCCAGCCGATTGTTCACCATTGACCATCGCGGCCCGACAATGCGCAGTACAACAGACACGTTGAAAACAACATGCGCCCAGATGATTGGGCCTACGCCACGTGAATCGGTGATAGCCAGAACGCCAGCGGCCACAACTACTGCTGGCAACACGAACGGAGCAGTGAGAATGCCGCGCGCTAGTCGTGCCCCACGGAATGTGAATCGCGAGAGTGCCCACGTAGCTGGAAGGCCAATAGCAAGAGTTGCAATCGTGCTGAATAGGGCTTGCCACAAAGAGAACCATGCAACACCGCGAAATGATTGGGACGAAAGAACGTCACGTAATTCGGAAAAGCTGAAGAAGCGAAGAAACGTATTGACGACCGGAACGACAAAAAAGACACTCAGAAATGCCACGGGGGCAATAAGAAGTGGTTTTGTTGTCCTCACAAGATGATGTCTCGCCAAGAGTTCAGCCATGCGTCGCGGTTCTTTTCAATATCAGCTGGTTCAAGAATCAGCGGATTCTTTGGTGCAACGGCAAACTTGGTGAACAAATCAGGCAGGGTCGCCTTTTTGTTGACAGGGAAAACAAAAAGTGACAACGGCATTGACTCTTGAAATGGAACGTCTAAGAGATATGAGATCAGTTTGGCCGCCACATTCGGGTTGCGAGTGCCGCGTAGTGCGCCGACATATTCGGTTTGGCGAAAGCATGTGGATTCGATGACTGCAGTTGGTGGTGTGTCGATTGGTTTTTCCGCGTACAACACTTCAGCAGGAGGACTTGAACCGTAACTAACTACGAGTGGGTATTTGCCCTTGCCAGACGAGCCGGAAAAGTCAATGGTGTATGCAGATGTCCAGTCCGGAGAAACGCGAACACCGTTTTCCTTAAGGGACTTCCAATAGTTCTGCCACTTATCAACACCGAAGTGCGCAATGGTGCCGAGGAGAAAACCAAGACCTGGCGATGACGCAACAGGGTCTTGCACTACAAGAAGATTCTTGTAAGTGGGGAGCGCTAAATCCTCAAAAGATGTTGGGGGTGCAATATCGCGAGATGCAAACCATTGTTTGTCGTAGTTGACACAGATGTCACCTGTGTCGACTGGTTCATAACTTGTGAGCAGTTCAGCTTTTTGTGCACGAGACAAGAGAGTGTTGTCGAGGCCCCACAACACATCGCCTTCAGGTGTACCAGCGGTAAGTATTGCCTTAGAAATCAGAACTCCGGAGTCGCCACCGGTGACGACCTTTACTTTTGCACCAGTGGCTGCGGTAAATGCATCAAAGATTCCCTCTTGCGGAGTGAATGCATCATAAGCAAGCAGTGTGACTTCATTCGGAGTTGCATCTGTTGAAGTGTTTGATGATGACGAGCATGCAGTAACGCTTACGACAAAAAGTGTGATGAGAAATGCGCGTGCAGATTTCATGAGATGTCTCCTGGATTAAGAAAGAATGGTTCGACAACAGCAAGTGAGCCATCAGTGACGCTGATTGAGACTGAATCGCCGGTTGCGATGTTGCTGACACCACGAGAAGCAAATGATTGCAAGGTGTCGTTATTAAGTTCCCATTGCAATCCGGTCGTGGTGACAGTTGCGGCGCCGCCAATTGGAATAAGTGAAATGGTGTTTCCAGGCTGAGTAGTGATTTGGAATTCTTTGGTGTAGGCCGCATAGGAAATGCGGGCTGTGCCTATTAACAAGGTTGTATCAACAGTGAGTGCACACGATGCAAGAGAGTGCACCATTCCGAGAACATGATCAAACCGGTCACCACCGCCGGACACGACAGTGATGTGAGTTGATTGGCGCGCTGTTGCTGATGCGATTGCAATTTCGGTATCTGTGAGATCTTTGTCGGTGGAGAACTGTGTGATGTTGATGTTCGAATCACGGGCATCGGTTAAATCAAGCGCTGTAATCGAATCCATGTCGCCAACTAATTCGTTCGGAACAAAGCCCATTGCAATTGCATGCGCGTATCCGGAATCTGCAGCGATGACAAAGGCGTCGAGTGGAAGGTGGTGGCGAACATTCGGGTGCGGTAGATCCCCGCCAATAAAGATGAGTGAGTGGCTGCTAGCCATATGTCGATTCCTCCGCTGGCATTACCCAGATCAGGTTTTCGGGTCGGTTACCGCAGTAACCCTCTCAGCCCGCTGTTCGTGCGAGCTCCCCGTGATGTGTTGTGTCTACGAGGTTATACCTACATCGGTCTAAGTTGTCGTAGAGAGAAGTCAGCGGCACGGCTCGCTGGGAAAACATGGGGGAATCATGGGTGTATTAGATGGACGCATTGCATTAGTAACTGGTGGAGGGCGTGGGATAGGCAGGGCTATCTCTGAGTTGCTTGCTTCTGAGGGGGCAACTGTTGCCATTAACTATCGACGGGATAAGGAAGCCGCAGAAGAAACACAACGAGCAATTCTTGATGCAGGCGGATTGGCAACTATCCACCAAGGTTCAAACGATATTCCTGCGGAGAACGTCGCACTAGTGAATGATGTTTTATCTGTTCATAGTGGAATTGACATTGCAATTCTTAATGGTGGAATCGCATCAAAGGGTCGCAGCATTGCTGATACCGAACCAGAAGAACTGTGGCAGTTGGTTGCAACACATGCGCTCGGGCCACATCAGTTGTGTCGTGCGTTGATTCCGTCAATGCGTACACGTGGTCGTGGCGACATTGTGTTCATCTCGTCAGTTGCAACATCAGGCATGTCTGCAAATGGTGCGCCGTACAACATGGGTAAAGCTGCAATGGAAGCACTTGCTCTGACATTGGCAAAAGAAGAACGGCCGAACAACATTCGTGTCAACATCGTTGCGCCGGGCCTCGTAGAGACCGACATGGGTGTACGTCTTGCGCGTGCAATGACAGGACGTCGCGAGATGGATGACCTTCGCTCGATGGATGAGGCAGCTCCGTTTGGTCGGGTCTGCCAACCAGAAGACATCGCTAATGCAGTGCTGTGGTTCTGTTCTCCTGCTGCCAGTTACATCACTGGCCAACGGATACAGGTCGATGGTGGCGGTTCTAACCTGCGGGTAGGCCAATAACGGCGTTCGTCGTGTTTGGTGCCCCTACTAGTAGATAGCCTTCACATCGTGAGCCCACTTGCCCCCCAAAACACTGACACCATTATTGAGATCACGGACGAGGCACTTGTTCAACTCAAGATTCTTCGTGATGAAGAACCGGAGAAAGAGCGTCTCGGTCTTCGTCTTGAAGTCATGGCAGCACCTGGTGAAGAGTTCAAGTACGACTTGTCATTTGAAATTGTTACGCAAGCTGCATTCTCAGATGAAGTGCGCACAATTAATGGCTTGAAGGTCATCATCCCTCTTGCAAGTTTTGAATTCATCAATGGTGCAACCCTTGACTACTCAGAGCGTCAAGGTCTTATCATTCGCAATCCGAATAAGCCACCTGCAGCAATGATTGAAGGCCTTGTCAATGATGATGAATTCTCGGCAGCAATTGAAGCTGTTATTTCTGTTGACGTAAACCCGTCACTTGCTGCACATGGTGGCTTTGTCACTTTCGTCGGCCACGACACTGAAGGTGTTGCCTACTTAACTATGGGTGGCGGTTGCCATGGTTGCTCAATGAGCAAGATGACAATGCTTGATGGTGTGCAAACCACTTTGGTTGAACAAGTACCTGGCGTACTGAAAGTGCGCGACATCACAGACCACGCAGCGGGTTCAAACCCGTATTACAAGTAAGGCTTTTCACATGAGGGTGTCGCAGTTATGGACATACCCAGTGAAATCAATGATCGGCGTTGTCGCAGATTCGGTGTCTATCTCTCCGCTCGGCATTGTCGGCGACCGCCATTGGGCAATACGAGACAATGAACGTGGCGGGATACGTGGTGCGAAAAAGATAGGCGAGTTAATGCAGTTTTCTGCACGCCCCGCAGAAGATGGTTCTGCTCATGTAGTCATCACCTTGCCGAACGGTGAAGAAGTGCGCAGTGATGATGCGCAAGTTGATTCAGTGTTGTCTGAGACACTCGGCAGGTCTGTGTCGCTTGAGTCTCTACCAAGTGACGGCGACCTTGAACATTTCCGGCGTGGGTCGTCTGATTCAACAGATGTGATGGCGGAGTTACGAGGCATTTTTGGCCGCACAGAAGATGAACCACTTCCAGATTTTTCAGCGTTTCCTCCAGAAGTTTCCGAATTCGAATCACCTCCGGGAACTCATCATGATTGTTGGCCATTGCTGGTGATGAGCTCTTCTGCACTTGAAGCAATGCAAAAAGCGTTGCCGGATTCAGTTGTTGATATTTTGAGATTCCGCCCGAGCATCGTGATTGAAACGCCTGATGAAAATGGACATCCAGAATTCTCATGGAAGGGCCGCACTGCACAATTGGGATCTGTTGTTGTTGAGTTCCTTGACCCATGCCCGCGTTGCATCATGATTACGCGACGCATCAACGATTCAATTCCTGAAGATCGCGCAATTTTGCGCCACGTTGTGCGTGATTTGAATCAAGCAGTGGGTGTGTATGCCCGCATTGTTACGCCTGGAAAAGTTTCCATCGGCGACACGCTGACATTTCTCTAGAACAAAGAGTGTTTAGCGACGGCCCTGCTGCTTAGCTTTTGCAGCTTTTTCTTCAGCCTTGCGCGCCTTGCGGGCTTCACGCTTTGCAGCCTGGGCAGCTTCGTCAATTTCGCGCACAGCGGTAGCTGGCGCAGGGCCAGATGGTGCGAAACGCTCATCAGACGCAACAAGCAAACGGAAACCTTTGAGTGAACGCGAGTACTGAATGACCATGAGGCGCACTGCGTCAAGACCAAACTTCTCGAGAGCTTCTGGCAAAACCGCGTGAAGTTCTTCAAGTGATGGATCTTCTGATGAATCGCCAAGCTTTTCAATTGTCCACTGGGTGCATGGTTCTGCAAGAACAACACCTGCATCGTGTGCGGCGCGGCGTTTTGCTATGCCGTCGCGAACAAGTGCACCAAGTGATGCTTCGTCATCAAATGCTGTTGCAGGCAAACCGACGATGCGAGCGAATCCGTCGCGAAGGTCGCCTTCAAGCGCCATTGTCAATGTGGCAATTGTTGAGTCTTCAAGATTCTCAAACGCCGCGGTGTAGCGGCGGTCAAGGAGAAAGCGATCTTTGTCTTCGTTCATCGTTGGGCCTTTCAGGGGTACCGCACGAGGCTATTGGCACAATGCCTCATCGAGACAATGCTTGCATTTCTAGTACCCGAACCCGGGTAGTAAGACCCGTACGAATACTGGGCAATAGCCCTCCGATTCCCAAATTAGAACGCCAGGTCACAGTCCACTTAATGGCGGTGTTTGCGGCGTAGGTGCTAGCGGTCCTGGTGTGTGATGCCGACCTGTAGGTGTACATGCAATTACTTGTGTCATTGTCGCCACGGGATTGAGACCACGGGGTGCCTGGGCCTTTACAGGTGACTTCCTTGTTGCCGTCTCCTGGTGAATAGATGAGCGATGTGGGCCTAGCAGTCGTTGTCACTGTGATTGGACCTGCGGAAGTTGGGATGTATGCAGTGACACTGATCGGCTTCCACACTGATCGCGGCACCCAAAACCATGTGCCGACATTGACAACCATTTTGTTTGATGGTGGTGCAGTCTTGATCAACAACATATTGACGAGTCGTGACACTTTGCTTTCTGAATGTTGCGCAACGCGAGACGAGGTTGTTTGCGGTATCCAATGCAATGACTGACTGGTTGGACAACGGCGAACGTACAACACGTCATCAATACCGTCGCGGGACCGAATAGTGATGGGGCCAGACGACGGACCAGGAGTGGGCGTGATGCTTGTAACAACATGCCATGAACACGGATCTTTAGTGGCGGGGGCGTCGAAGCTGACTTGCGCTTCTATGTTGTCGCCAATAAGCGAACCAGACCCATTTGCCTCCGCCAGAACCACCAACGGCTTTCGAGACATATCAATGAAAATGGTGATGACGAGGGCGCTGATTGCTAGCCAGGCCATTGGATGGTGAATTGAACGTGACTGCACGATGAACCTCCTAGGAAAACCGATTGTCGGGAAGGGATTGTGACGAAACCCAAGCCCGTTGTGCAGTCAGGATGTGTGCGGCGCCTGGGTGTTGTTGGTCAGTTGTGGGGGGATAACCTGTAAAGACCCTGAAAACAGGTCACACGTGGAAAGCAGATTGGTGTCTATGACCCAGCAGCACCCAGAATTAGAGCAAGAGCAGGCATACATCCTGCATGCCTATGAGTGTCTCGAAGCAAGCCGTGTGGGCGCGCTCAAGATTCGTGAATTGACATCTTCTGGCCCTGGTGGAACTTTTCAGGCACGCCTTGAACGCAATGTGTTTGACGAAAATCTTGTGCATCGTTTAGAGCAATTGGAACTAGGAAATGCTGCATTGGTGTTCGGTCGCATTGACCGTGCCGCGGATTCTGGTGACGAGGTAGAGAGTTTTCATATCGGGCGTCTTGCTGTAGCCGACGCCAACCGTGAACCAGTTGTTGTTGACTGGCGCGCACCGGTTGCTGAACCGTTTTACCGGGCCACAGGTCGTGAGCAAATGGGTTTGTTGCGTCGACGCCATTTTGTGGTTGAAGGCCCGCAACTATTGGCTCTTGAAGATGAGTTGTTTGGTGAAGGACATCTTGGTGTTGGGCAAGATGATGGACTCACCGGCGATGACCCGCGTCAAGGACTTCGCGGGTACAGCACATTGCTCACTGCGCTTGGTCGCAGCCGCACCGGACAACTGGGCGACATTGTTGCAACCATTCAAGCCGAGCAAGACGAGATTATTCGCTCGCCACAGGCGGGTGTACTTGTTGTGCAAGGTGGCCCCGGAACAGGCAAGACCGTTGTTGCGCTTCACCGTGCTGCCTACTTGTTGTACACGCATCGTTTCCCGTTGGAAGACCAAGGTGTATTGGTTATTGGGCCAAACAGGGTGTTCTTGCGTTATATCGAGCGCGTATTGCCATCACTCGGTGAAGCGGGTGTGCAGCAAGTCATATTGGCAGACCTTATTCCTGAGGTGCAGTTTGGATTACGTGAATCTTCGAATGTTGCGCGAGTAAAGGGCAACAAACGCATTGCAAAAGTTATTGATAAGGCAATCACGGATCGTGAACGTCCACTTCGCGAAGATGTGCAATTGCCATATGGGGTTGGTTTTGTTCGCTTACGTGCTGAAGAGTCAGTGCAAATCATTAAGGCTGCACGGCGTCGGTATCACCGCCACAACCAAGCACGTCGTTATGTAGAAAACGAAGTGTGGGCAGCATTGGCTGCAAGTTTCCGTAGTGGTGCCGATGCAGAAGATATTCGCGATGCGCTCACAGGCACTCCAGAAATTCGCGCTGTCTTTGAACGCATGTGGCCAGTGCTGACGCCTGCGCAGTTGTTGCATGATCTGTTTGGTTCAAAGGCGTTGCTGAAGTTGGCTGCAAATGGCATTCTGCCAGAAGCTGATTACTTGGCTTTGTATCGCGAACGATCTGATTCATTGAATGACGTGCGTTGGAGCAATGCAGATGCAGCACTTCTAGATGAGGCTCGATTCTTGCTAGGCCCTCGTCCGCGTAAGAGCGGCAAGGTTGATGAAACTGATGAGATTCGTACCTTCGGACACATTGTGGTTGACGAAGTGCAAGATCTCACGCCAATGCAGTTGCGCATGGTTACGCGTCGTTCACTCAGCGGTTCAATGACGGTTGTTGGTGACATCGCCCAAGCAACCGGGCCGCTTGCACCAAATGATTGGAAAGATGTGCTCGAGCACCTTCCTTCGCGCAAAACTCCGCGCATCGTTGGGTTGTCGGTCGGTTACCGAATTCCGGCACAAATCATGGAACTAGCGGACAAGGTAATGCACGTCGCGACTCCGGGACTTCGCGCACCACGAAGCGTGCGCGATGGTGACGAAGTGCCCGTGATTACTTCTGTCGAATCTGACCCCGCGTTATTTGAAGCGGTTATTGCGCGAGCTCGGGTTTTGTTGCAACAAGCAGGCGGAGGCAGAACTGCAATCATTTGTCCTGATGACATGGTTGATCAGATGTCGACTGCTTTGACTTCCGCGTCAGTTCCTCACGGGCGTGCACAAGCGGCCGGCCTTGATGAAAACCTGTCGATTGTCCCTGCTTCATTAGCAAAGGGATTGGAACTTGACGACGTAATTGTGGTTGAACCGTCTGCGATAGTTGCCGACGATGCACAAGGCTTGCGACTGCTGTACGTAACACTGACGCGTTCTACGCGAAGCTTGACAGTCGTTCATCGTCTGGCTCTACCAGACGCAATGCTGTAATCGCTACAAGTTCAATAGAGGCGTTACCGCTTCAATGATGAGCGGGATAAATCGAAGTGCTTTGTCTGCATCCGCTGGGCGTTTTCTTTCAGCCGCAGTGCGCATAAGCCCCACAACTCGTTGCACGCTTTCAAGAACATCAATCTTCGATTCAAGGATCAGTGGCTCTATTGCCACCAAGATTGCATCAGCCTGAGCAACTATTGCTTTGAATACCTTTGAGTCCCCATCTACGACTGCTTGACCGAGGCCGTCTGCGACTGGAAGCAATTGTTCCAATAGGGAGATGATGGAGCCGGTTGGGGCGACGGGGATAGTTGTTGTTGTGGCTAGCGCCACTGTTGATTCGGTGCTACCGGTAATTTCGGTAGCACACGATGTAAGAGAAACAGCGCACAGAGCAATGCTCAGTAAGCGTTTTGAATTCGTCATCGAGGCGCTCCGATGGTGAGAGGATTAGATCGTCACAAGTATGCGCGCGGTGGCAAAAGAATCCACCGTGACAGAAGTGCCATCAATCAAGACAGTCATGTCACCAGCTTCTGCGCCGATCTGCACGGTTCCGTGAGATCCGGGAACCAAATGTGACAGCTCGAGGAACTCCAACATTCCGGGAGTGAACTCAAGTTCCTCTGGGATACGTGAAACGGTGAATTCTTGACCTGAACTGACCTCTGACAATTTCTTGGCTGCTGGGGGTTCATACCCGCTGCCAGGAATTGGATTTCCGTGTGGGCAGGTGGTGGGTTCGCCGAGCAAACGACTCATTGCAGTTTCCACTTCATGTGACATGACATGTTCCCAACGGCCAGCTTCGCGATGTGCAAGTGACCACGACAAACCAAGAATGTCTGTGATGAATCGCTCAGCAATGCGGTGACGACGTACAACTCGAACTGCAAGTTCTTCACCAGAAACAGTCAATGTGATTTTTCCGCCTGCAACTTCGACGAGCGATTCATCTGACATGCGTTTGATCATTTCAGAGACTGATGGTCGAGATACTCGTAAACGATCAGCTATGCGCGCTTGAATGACGTCGAGATCGTCTTCACGCAATTCGAAAATAGTTTCGCAATATTCTTCGAAAGCTGGATGATGTTCACCTGGTACGGCCATGACTTCATTGTACCCACGCTGAGAGAGGTGTGCCTTCCTGTTGGTCTTTAGTGATTGTTTGGTTGCCCTATCAAACGAAGTCCACCCCAGGCGAGTGCAGCAACTGCTCGACCAAGTGCCTCAGGGTCAAAGTCGCGACCGTGTCGAAGAACTTGTCGGCTGACAGTTTCAGCCATTCCTACTAATCCAATTGCAAAGGTGACTTGGTCTTCTGCAGAGATGTTGGCGTTAATGAACGGAGCGATCGCTCGCGCTGCTGCGTCTTCGAATTCGCTGACTATGTCAGTGAATTCAGCATCGACACGGGCCGAACTTTCAAACAAGAGCGCGAACGCTTCTTTGTTGTTTGCAACCCACGTGAAGTAAGCAATCATTCCTTGTTCAGCTTGATCATGGGGATTACTTGAACCGGCAACCGATGAAGTGACGGTGTTGACAAGATCATCACCCACAAATCGCAATAGTTCGAGATACAGCGCGCGTTTCGAATCGAAGTATTGGTACACGACTGGTTTTGTCATTGACAATGCTTCCGCAATGTCGTTCATTGAGGTGTTGTGGTAACCGGCGTTTGAAAATGAAGTGAGTGCAGTATCAAGAATTTGTCTGCGACGATCACTTGATACAGAAGTCATGAGTAAGTTCTAACGACCGTGTTCAAGATCATCACGCTCGGCAGCCTTGACTGCATAACCGATGATGATTGACGGAGCAAGCAAAATGGAACCAGCAATGATGCACGCTGTAACCACGTTGACTAGAGGGCCCTTGAAACCGATAATGAATGCAGTAACAAAACACGCCATTGCAATTGCCCACAACAAATAGCCAAGCCGATTAGCGGCATTGTTGATGCGCGAGATTGTTTGCCGACGTGAACGAACAGGATCGTTGCTTGGTTCGGTATTTGACATGCCACTGATGGTAGGGGATTTAGGTCGCTATGCCCCTGCGGTTACAGATTTGCTGGCAGGAGTCGTGATAGCCCGCCAAAAAACAAGAAGAGAGTGGGGACGAAGATGCCTGCCGCGATGGGATAAACAAAGATTTTACGGCGGCCGCGACGCGTCATGACGCCAGCCACAACGCGGATCAGGATTAATGCAAGTCCAAAGAAGAGAACGGTAGGCCATGCGGTCGGGTCATGAAACCAACCAGCGATTGGTTCCTGTGTGGTTGCCTCGTTGATTGCGAACGGAGTGGGTGGCAAAGGTGTCTCGGTTGAATCAAGAGTGGCCACCACAATGATTCGTTGTGTTGATGTCCATTTCGGATAGCACGACACCAAAGTGATTGTTGCGATGTCAGGATTTGTAGTTTTGACAACCGCAACATCGGTTGCTGAAACGATTTTTGGTTCACCGTTCACTCGGTATGTGAAAGTGCCATCGCGAGATTCAAGGATGATTTTTTCGTTGTTTTGAATTTCGTCAATACGACTGAAGGGGGCACCAAATGTGGTGCGATGTCCTGCAATGGCGACGTTGCCTTTTTGCCCGGGAAGAGGCGAGCCAGGAAATAGCCCGGGTCCTCGCTCTAAATCTTTGAGGCGCACACCAGCCACCACATATTTAGAAACTCCAATAGACGGAATACTGATTCGACCAACCAGACCACCGAATTGAGGCTGAACTGGCTGAGGCTGTACGAATTGTGTGGCCATGTCATTTTGGGCACGGTCCTCTGCGATTCCGGTTCCCCATAATTGGTAAGCAACAAAGGTCAAGAGCAAAAGTCCAGCCGCAATCATGGTGCGACCCACTGCATCAAGAAGGCGAGAGATGCGCCCAGGTGATGCCTTCGTGTCTTTTGCCATGTGGGCGACTGTAGTGGCGTTGGTAGTGATGGCAACAGGTCACTAGCGTGGCTACAGCATGGACACCGTTATTGAGCTCTCAGGTGTTGTCGCTGTCCTTGGTCAATTTCCTGCACTGGCTGGTGTTGATATAACAGTGCAACGGGGAGAAATCGTTTTGTTGCAGGGGCCGAATGGCGCTGGCAAAACCTCGCTGTTACGGGTGTGTGCAGGGCTATTGCCAATAGAACGCGGAACAGGGCAGGTTCTTGGAATAGATCTTGCGACGAACAGAGAAGCCATTCGTTCACGCGTGGGTTTACTTGGTCATGCGAACGGTTTGTATCTCGACCTCACTGTGATGCAGAACTTGCAATTCTGGGCGTCAACTGTTGCTGCTGCGTCGTCAGAAGTGTCGGATGCAATGGCAACAATGCGAATCGATGGCCGTCTTGCAGAAGTAAAGGCATCGCAACTGTCTGCGGGGCAACGACGTCGGTGTGCATTGGCAAGCTTGATTGTGCGCCGTGCAGAAATTTGGTTACTTGACGAACCACACGCAGGGTTAGATGCCGCTGGTCGTGATGAATTAGACGCATTGTTACGCTCCGCTGTTGCTTCCGGAGCAACAGTTGTTCTTGCAAGCCATGAGCGTGATCGTGCGCTTGGATTAGCAACCCGCACTGTCACTATTGACGGGGGTGGGGCAGCATGACGGGTGCAGTAATCAACAAGCGCCGCATTGCAATTGCAGTTGCACGCAAAGACCTCACCATCGAGTGGAATAGTCGTATCTTGGTGAATCAAGTAGCACCATTTGCGGCCATTGTGATGGTGCTGTTTGCATTTGCGCTTGATAATGACGGAATACTTCTGCGTGTTGCTCCTGGTCTTGTGTGGTTAGCAACCTTGTTCAGCATGCTTGTAGTTGTACAGCGATCATTCACAGTTGAATCTGCCGATGGTGCGCTTGATGCACTGCGTGTTGCAGGCGTTGACATGGGCGCCATTTTTGTGGGTAAGGCCGTTGCGTTGATGGTGCAGTTGTTTGTTTTGGAACTCATGCTCGTCGCAACTGCTGTTGTGCTGTACGGGGTGGAGATGACATTGGCAGGTTTCTGTGAGGCAATAGTCACCCTTGTGGTGGCCACTATTGGGCTTGGAAGCGTGGGTACTCTGTACGGAGGTCTTGCTGCAGGCGCACGGGGTCGGGAGACGCTTCTTCCGCTTCTTTTGCTGCCGGCGGTAGCACCTGTCCTAATCGGCGCCACACGGGCGACCGAGGCGGCCTTTGGTAGCGGCGGCGCCACAGTGTCCGAAGGGTGGCCATGGATTGGCCTTCTTTTGGTCTTTGCGGTTCTGTTTAGCGCTGTCGGAACGGTTGCCTTTGGTCCTCTGGTCGACGAATAGGTCCCGATTTCCCCCATCGCCTTCTGGCGGTCAGACTTAATGAAGTGGATGTGAACATGGCCGGACAGTCAGGCACCGGAACTTCTGCAACGCGGCGACTCGGAATCCTTGTCATTTTCTTGCTTGCAACGCTTGCTCTGTGTGGGTTGTGGTTTTCTGCTGAAGATGTAGTTCAGGGAAGCACTGTTCGCATCATGTACGTCCATGTTCCGTCAATCTGGACTGCATACATTGCATTCGGGTTAACTGCTTTATGTTCTGGCGTGTATTTGTCAGGGAAGAACAGATCGCTTGCATGGGATCGTGTTGCTGGTGCATCAGGCGAAATTGGCGTTCTCTTTGTTGCGGTGTCATTAGTGACAGGAAGTATGTGGGGTCGCCTCACGTGGGGGACGTACTGGGTGTGGGATGCACGTCTTACCAGCACTGCGTTTTTGTTCATTACCTATGTCGGTTATTTGGCCGTACGTCAATTAGGCGGCACACATCGCCAGCGCGCACGCCGTTCGTCAGTTCTTGCGCTTTTGGCAATCTTGGAAATCCCACTTGTGCATTTCAGTGTCACCTTGTGGCGTTCTTTGCATCAGGAAGCGACGGTTGCAAACCCGAATGCAAAGGTTGAGTTAGACGGTTTGATGCTGTTCTCGCTGTTCCTCGGACTGGTCGCGTTCACGATGTTGTTTGCATGGCTGGTGCTGCATCGTCAACGCGGAATGATGCTGGAAGATGCATTCTCTGATCGTGGTCTTGATGTCGCCATCACGGCTCGACGAAATGAAGCGGGAGCGTAGTAACAATGGAACATGCTTCATTCATTTTTGGTAGCTGGGGCATTACTGCAGTGTCAATAGGTGTGTATGCCATCTGGGTGATTCGTCGTGGACGTGAATTAGCAAAGCATGCAACCCGTGAGGAAATGCCGTGGACCTAACGCCACGCACAGCCACAGAGCCTGGTGCTCAGCCACCAGTGCGTAAACGTCGTTGGTTGCCGATTGTGATTGTTGTTGGCGCTTTATTGGGCGGGGGCGTCATCGTTACTCAATTTCTCACAAGTGCAATTGACTATTACTGCAATGTTGATGAAATTGGTGTGCGTAGTGGTTGCGATGGTGAACGGCGTATGCGTGTGCAGGGAGTCGTTGAGCAGGATTCTGTCAAACAAGCAGATGGTGGCACCACATTTATTCTCGACTTCAACAAGAAGACTTTGCAGGTTGCATATTCCGGAGATCCTGGTGGTGTTTTCCAGGAATGCATTCCAATAATTGCGCATGGCCGAATGGTGGATGGTGTTTTCGAGAGTGACCGCATCGAAGTAAAGCATTCAAATCAATATGTTGAAAAGAATGCCACGAGAATTGATGAGTCGAACAAAGAGGCAGCTGCATGCTCGGTGTTGCAGGGCTAGCAGGCCCACTCGGACGCGCGGCTCTTCTAGTTGGGCTGATTGGTGCATTCTTCGGATTGATTGCGGCCGTTATGGGCACGCGTAACGAAGACGAAAAAGTACTGCGACTGGTTCCACGTTTTGCCACTTTGTCGTGCGTTTCAGCCATCGCGGCATTTGCTGCAATGGAATGGGCAATGATTACCCGCGATTTTTCGCTTGCGTACATTCAAAAAGTTGGTTCGAAAAGTACTCCGGCGTTGTACAACTTCACGGCTGTCTGGAGCGCGCTTGAAGGTTCCATTTTGTTGTGGCTGCTTGTCCTTACATGTTTAACAAGCGGAATTGTTTTTAAGTACCGTGACCGCATTACAGACCCAATGGTGGGCTGGGCTGTTGCCACAATGTTTTTTGTTGGCATCTTTTTCTTTATCTTGACATTGGGTCCAGCGAATCCGTTTGCTGCTGGCGCACCAGGAGTGCTTGACGGGCCAGGACCAAACCCACTGTTGCAGAACCACATTCTCGTGGTGTTTCATCCGCCGATCTTGTATCTCGGATATGTCGGCATGACGGTGCCATTTGCTTTTGCAATTGGTGCATTGATTACTGGTCGTGTTGGTGAAGGTTGGCTAGTAGAGACACGTCGATGGGCGTTGTTCTCGTGGGGTTTCTTGACGCTCGGCATCATTCTTGGTTCGTGGTGGAGTTATGAAGTGTTGGGTTGGAGCGGCGTATGGGCATGGGATCCTGTTGAGAACGCTTCGTTCATTCCGTGGCTCACCGGAACTGCGTACATTCACTCTGTGTTGGTGCAAGAGCGTCGCGGCATGTTGCGAGTATGGAACTTGTCGTTACTCGTTTCTACATTCAGTCTCACGATTCTCGGAACATTCCTCACTCGTTCAGGCGTGTTGAACAGTGTGCATGCATTCAGTGAGTCTCACATCGGACCATATCTTTTGAGTTTCTTTGCAATCATCGTGGTTGTGTCTGTTGGCTTGATTGGATGGCGTGGCGAAAAACTGCATTCCCCAGGAACGATTGATTCACCTCTGTCACGCGAAGGCGCATTTCTTGCAAACAATGTGATCTTCAGCGTGTTCGCTTTCGTTGTTCTGCTCGGAACAGTATTTCCGTTGATCATTGAGGCGTTGCAGAATCGTCAGTTGGTAGTGGGTGAGCCATTCTTTGACAAGTTGGCGGTACCTGTTGGATTGACGTTGTTGTTTCTCATGTGCATTGCGCCGGTGTTGCCATGGCGTAAGGCATCCGGAGAACTGTTGTCGACTCGCTTGTTCTGGCCAGCGTGGGGTGGAATAGCTGCGCTCGCATTCAGTGTTGGCGTAGGCGCTACGGGGCTTGCCCCACTTCTCACTTTCACACTTGGCGGATTTGCTGGTGGTGCTGCATTGCGGCAATTAGTTCTGGCGACACGACGTCAGGGCTTGCGCGGTTTGGTTGGTCGTGCGAACGGCGGCATGGTTGTGCATATCGGAGTCATTTTGATTGCAGTCGCATTGGCTGCGTCAAATAGTTACACACACAGCCAAGAGTTGTTATTGAAAAAAGGCGTCGTTGCAACTTTTGATGGCCATACGTTTGAACTCACCGGATTCAAAACTGAATCTGACGGTCGCAGCACGGTGGTTGCAGCTCTTGTCCGAGTAGATGGCGGAAAGAGTTATTCGCCAGCCATTACGAAATTTAAGTCAATGGGCACAAACATCGGTACGCCTTCTGTGAAGTCATCATTCGTTAAAGACATCTACCTCACAGTTGAACCGCCCATCAAGGTGTCAAGCGACAGCGTAAAAATCAAGGTGTTTATCAAGCCAATGGTGATGTGGCTATGGATTGGTGGAGGCCTGATGGGTATCGGCACTTTGTTGTCCGCGTTTCCAGGTCGTCGTCGCAAACCAACTGATGCAACATCTGCTCCTGTTCCTAGTGAGGCGTCTGCGTGAATCGTGGAAAGAATGTTCCGTACATCGCGGGTGCTGCTGGTGTATTACTGATTGCGTTTCTTATTGTCCTTGCAATGGCAAAGCCGGGGAATTCAGAGTCAGCCTCCTCACCGCTATTGGGGCAGCCAGCCCCTGTTGTGAAATCCACAACAATTGGTGGCGGAACATTTGATTTGGCACGTCGTAAAGGCAGTTGGGTTGTGTTGAACTTCTTTAACTCGACGTGTGTTCCGTGTCGGCAAGAACATCCGTTCTTGGTTGATTTTGCAAACGAACAAGAATCATCAGACAATCCTGTTGAGTTGTACACCGTTGTCAACGACGATTCCGATGGGCCTGTTCAAGCGTTCTTCGATACCAATGGGGGCGACTGGCCTGTTGTTCGTGATGATGACGGTGCTGTTTCCGTTGCATTTGGCGTGGCAAAGGTTCCTGAGTCATGGGTGATTGATCCGAACGGTTTTGTTCGCCTACGCATCATGGGTGCATTGACAAAAGGTTTTCTCACTACTCGACTTAACGACTTAAAGACTCAGTTTGCAGGTGAACAATGAAACGCCTGAAGTCCTGGCCTGTGTGGATGCTGATGGGTCTGATCGTGGTTGCATTGCTCACTGTAGGAACCACCCGCGACAACGGCCCTCTTACTCAGTCGGATCGAATTGATTCGATTACGAAACATATTGCGTGCCCAACCTGCGACGGAGAAAGTGTGTACGTTTCGCGTGCATCAGCTGCTGAAGCGATTCGTAATCAGGTTGCGCGTGAGGTACGCGCTGGCACGATGACCGATGATGAGATCATCGGGTCAATAGCCAATACGTTTAAGGCACAAGTTCTTCTTGTGCCCCGTGCTACAGGAATTGATTCGCTTGTCTGGATCATGCCGATTGCGGTACTGGTTTGTGCGGTTGCTGGTTTGTGGGCCGCCTTTCGGCGTTGGCGGCGCGACAACAGCGGCGAAGCATCATCAGATGATGTGGCACTTGTAGAAGAGTTGCTCGCTGAAGACCCATCTGATGAGGACAATGTCTGATGTCTGACGACCTTCGTCACGAACAACAATTCTTATTGCGCTCATTGCGCGACCTCGACAACGAACGCGCGGCTGGCGATATTGATGATGCAGATTATGCGGCGTTGCGCGATGGCTACATTGCGCGCACGGCCGCAATTACGCGCGAACTGAATGGCATTGAATCTGTAACGCCTGCAGTTCAACGCGGTTGGGTACGTCGAGTTCTTGTCATTGTGTGCGTTATCGCAGTAGCAGCAGGGGCGGGCATTTGGGTTGCGCGTCAATCAGGTCAACGCCTGCCGGGCCAAAGCGCATCCGGCGCAATTGAACAGAGTTCATCTGGGTTGTTGGCCACCGCGCGGCAATTGAATTTCTCTGACCCTGGAAAAGCAATCGAGTTGTACACACAGGTTTTGAAACTGGAACCAGATAACCCAGAAGCACTGACGTATCGGTCGTGGATTCTTGCATTGACAGCCAGAGCAGCTACTGGAAGCGTAAAACAGCTTGCGCTTGTTACTGCAGTAAACGACTTACTACGTGCACAAAAATTGGATAACCAGTATCCCGATGCTCATTGTTTTCTTGGAATTGTGTATTTCCGATTTCTCAACAGTGCATCTCTTGCAAAGCCACAATTGGATACTTGTAGGGCAATGAACCCTCCGAAAGAAGTGCAATCGTTTGTCGACTCGATCGTTGCAGAGGTAGACAAAGCTCTGGCGAAGTAGAGCTACTTCGTTTTGGGTGCTTCCCAATATTCAGCGCGAATGTACAGTCCGTTTTCGCGGTGCAATACAAACACTGAACCCTTCTTGAGGGAACGCGGAACATTGTCAACATCCATACCGCGACGAATGAGGCCGTTTACAGCATCAGGTATGACATCGCCATGACTGCAGAGAACTGCGTTGTCAGGGGCGTCGTCCAAAATCGCTAGTGATTTCTCCAACGGCGATTCCTCTTCAAGCCGTGAGTCGACAACAACGTCAAGGCCACACAATTCACCAAGGGGCTGCAGGGTTTGTTGACACCGCAGGTATGGACTGGACCACAGAACGCTGGGGTTAAGAGTTGAGAGGCGAGTGGCCAATTGCTGGGCTTGGTCCCAGCCGTTGTCGACAAGTGGACGTACGCGGTCGTCGCCAATCCAGGCGGAACGACTGCCGGCTTTTGCGTGGCGAACGAAATAAATGGGCACATGGACACGCTATTGGGGGCAGAATGAATGCATGGGATTTTTTGATAGAAATCGAAATGAAGTTATTGCACAGGGGTACGACCCCGCGCGGCTTCCACCAGGGCAATACCTAACGGATCGGTTTCCTGTGTTGCATGTTGGTGATGTGCCGACATATGCGCCAGGTGATTGGAACTTAACGATCGGTGGGCTAGTCGATACGCCATACGTGTTGACTTTCGAACAACTCACTGCGCTTCCTTCGGTGACCCTAACAACCGATATTCACTGTGTGACGAAGTGGTCAAAGTTCGACACGGTGTGGCGTGGAGTGCGCGTGCGCGATTTATTAGAAGCTGCAGGTGTGCAAGCTGGTGCAACCCACATCATGGGTCATGCTGAGCATGGTTACACAGCAAATCTTCCGTTTGAAGATGCAACTCGCGATGAGTCGTTAGTTGTGTGGGAATTCGACAACGAACCGATTGAACCAATTCACGGCGGGCCTGTTCGTTTGCTTGTTCCCAATTTGTATTTCTGGAAATCACCGAAGTGGTTGCGTGGCATTGAAGTAATGAACTCTGATAAGCCAGGTTTTTGGGAACGAAATGGGTACCACATGTACGGTGACCCGTTCTTAGAACAGCGCCACTGGGGCGACTAACCCGTTACTAAACGGTAGTGATGCAGAGCGTGTCGCCTGCAGGAATTGAGTCGATGGTCTCTGGGTCGGTGTCGCCATAAATGGCGCCGAGCATTCCCTTCACCATTCCGCGCTCAACGGCACAAATAACTGGGTGTTCAATAGCTACGTCACCGAATGGGCAATGACTAGTAACAATGCGCAACTTGTCGTGCTTGTCATCAGTGTGTGCTGCGAATCCGTGCGCAGTGAGTGCATCAGCAACAGCTTGAATTGCCGAACGTAATGAACGGTGACCAACTGCTGCGTCGTGACCTGTAAGACCTGTTGCCATTGCCTTGCCGTAGTCGCGACCAACTTGTTCAGCAATGGTGTGTGCCATGTCGGGTGGCAGCGCTGCAAGTGCTTTACCGAGAAGTGTGAGAACTAGATCATCTGTGCGAACCGAGAATTCAAATTCGCTGTCTTTTGTTGCAACGCGATAATGCTTTGAAGGGCGACCAACGCCTTGGCCCTTCGCACGTTCGATTGTGACTTCTAAATATCCGCCGGCTGCAAGTTTGTCGAGATGGTGGCGAGCAACGTTTGCGTGCAATTCAAATTTGTCAGAGACCTGTGTGGCTGTGACCCCGTCGCCCTCTTCACGAGCAAATAGGTAGATGGCGCGCCTCGTAGGGTCGCCAAAGGCTGAGGTCATGGCAGACACCGTGGCAGTAAAAGCCTTCGGAGTCATGACGTGGGTGGTGGTCATGTCGGACACGCAGGTATTGTACCTATGGCCGTAGTGCAAAATCCCCCATCCATCGGAGTCCCCATGCCCACAGCAACAATTGACCAAGTTATCGAGGCCCTTCGCCCCGTCGAAGACCCCGAATTGCACCGCTCAATCGTTGATCTCGACATGGTGCACGACATTGCGGTGTCTAGCCAAGGCGTGTCTCTCACGATCACTTTGACCGTTGCCGGGTGCCCGATGCGTAACGAAATCACGAATCTCGTAACGAATGCTTTGACACCTCTTGTGAATGGAGCGGGCGTCAGCATCAACTTTGGCGTCATGACCGATGAACAACGACAGAACGTACGCACCATGCTGAATGGCACGCCAGGCGCCACTGCTGGCAGTAGCCAAGCGCACGGACACGCAGAAGGCCGTGCAGTGCCGTTTGCGGCAAAAGATTCCACCACTCGCGTGTTGTTGATTTCTTCAGGCAAGGGCGGCGTAGGAAAAAGCAGCGTCACCACAAACCTTGCAGTTGCACTTGCCGCCAGCGGCCACACAGTCGGAATCGTTGATGCTGACATTTATGGTTATTCCATTCCGCGCATGCTTGGTGCAGAGCGCGACCCAGTTGTCATTGATGGCATGTTGTTGCCACCAGAGAACTACGGAGTTCGTTGCATTTCTATTGGTTATTTTGTGCCTGAAGGCGAAGCAGTTATTTGGCGCGGGCCAATGTTGCACAAAGCGCTTGAACAGTTCCTTACTGACGTGTTCTGGGATGAACCCGATTACTTGTTGATTGATATGCCGCCAGGCACAGGCGACATTGCGTTGAGCCTTAGCCAGTACTTGCCGCGTGGAGAAGTATTTGTTGTAACAACTCCTCAGGAAGCTGCACAGAAAGTTGCACGCTTGTCTGCAGCAATGGCAAAGAAAGTCAACCTCACTGTTCGCGGAGTTATTGAGAACATGTCATGGTTCACCGGCGATGATGGCAAGCGCTACGAACTGTTTGGTTCTGGTGGCGGTGCTGAGCTTGCTGCTGAACTTGAAGTGCCACTTTTGGCCCAAATTCCTCTTGTCACGCAATTGCGTGAAGGCGGAGACGACGGGCATCCAATCGCCGCCATCGCTCCTGAGTCAGAGGCGGGGGCTGCTTTTCACGCATTAGCGGCCCAAATTGTGGCCATGAAGCCAAAGAAAATTTTCAGCGCAGGCTTGAAGATGGTCTGACCTGTACCGTGAAGGCGCCGGTCGCCAGCGATACGACAACTAGTAATCACCAAAAGTAGAACCAGGACATCACAGTGGACATTCGCATCGGAATCACACAAGCCCCCCGTGAAATCGCCGTAGAGGTAGAAGACAATGCAAAGGCTCGTGAGGCATTGAAAAAATCTGTGGATGCTGCCTTGAAAGGTGAAACGACAACGTTGTGGATCACTGACAAAAAGGGCAAAGACATTGCGATCCCATCGGCGAAAATTGCGTATGTAGAAATCGGTTCAACCGACGCAGAGCGCCGCATCGGCTTCGGCGACTAAGAGAGACACCACTAGCGCAGGCTGGTAGGTAAGACTGGCACCCGGAAGGGATTGCCTATGACAACCATTGGTGAACTTGCTCGCCAGCACACTGACCTGTCGAAAGAACAGATTGGTCACCTCGTCAATCTGGCAAGTGAATGGGGAATGCTCGCAGACGTGAGCTTTGCCGATCTCCTGATGTATGTGCCCGTTGAGGGCGACAACTGGCTGGTCCTGGCTCAGGTGCGTGCAGCGACAGGCCAAACCCTGTATCTGGCTGACTGGGTGGGCTCACAGACCTCAAGCGTTGAACGGCCTCTCTTAGGTGCTGCCATGAAGAGTGGCGTGCCGTGTGAAGGCGAAATCTTTATTCAGGGTGTTGCTGAAGATTGTCGGATGGTGGCGATTCCTGTGCAGTTTGAAGGTGAAGTGATTGCGGTACTTACTCGCGAATGGTCGCAACGCACTGGTCGCCAGCCTGGCGAACTTGAACGCACGTATCTAGAGATCTTTGACAGATTCGCAGAAATGATTGTGCGCGGGGCTTTCCCGTTTGTTGGTCGAGTTGCCGACTCAAGCGTTGCACCTCGTGTTGGTGACGGTGCAATTGTTCTTGATGCTGATGCGCGAGTTCGCTATGCGTCTCCGAACGCTACGTCTGCACTGCATCGCGTGGGTATCAGTGCCAATGCAGTTGGTCAGACATTGTCAGAACTTGGCGTTATTGATTCCTCAGTTCGCCAGGCGTTTGAGCGTCGTGAGCCAGTAGTTGAAGAATTTGAGCAAACACCTGAAGTGACATTGCTAACAAGGTGTATTCCAATCGTGGATGACGTGGATGGAGAACCCGTTGTTACAGGTGCCGTGATGTTGTTGCGAGATGTCAGTGAATTGCGCCGCCGTGACAGACTGTTGTTGTCAAAAGATGCAACGATTCGTGAAATTCACCACCGAGTAAAGAACAATCTGCAAACCATTTCTTCATTGCTCCGTTTACAAGCACGACGCCTTGAGTCACCTGAAGCCAAAGCAGCAGTTGCAGAGTCGGTGCGACGTATTCGAACAATTGCTCTAGTGCATGAAACGTTGTCTCGTGAACCAGGCGACGATGTTGCCTTTGTGGAAATTGTGCGACCACTGTTACGACTTGTTGAAGAAAGTTTGCAGTCGCCAGAACGTCCGATGCGGTTCATGGTGATTGGCGATGGTGGACGACTTGCTGCCACAGTGGTGACGCCATTGTCGGTGGTGCTGACTGAGTTGCTGCAGAATGCGGTTGACCACGGATTCCCTGAAGGAGACGGCGGCGGCAATGTGGCTGTTCGTCTTCACGTGGAAGAGTCTGAATTGGAAATTGCTGTCATTGATGATGGCCGCGGGATTCCTGTTGGATTCAAATTGGCCGATGCGAAAGGTCTTGGCTTGTCGATAGTGCGAACCTTGGTCACTACGGAGCTTGCCGGAACAATTGAAATGCGACCTGCACATGCCGAAGAATTGGCAGAGGTTGAGTTTGTTCCGCGTGACGGAAATACCGGAACAGTAATTCTGTTGCGGGTGCCCTTACAGAGCGATTGATTTACAGAGCGCGCTGACTGCGAGCTTGTTGAGCGGCAGTGCGACGCATCTGTCGGCGCTCATCTTCTGAGTTGCCACCCCAGATGCCTGTGTCTTGATTTGTTTCAAGTGCAAACTCGAGACACTCAACTGTGACTGGGCATTGGCAACAAACAGATTTTGCTTTTGCAATTTGTAACAAAGCTTGTCCGGTGGTTCCGATTGGAAAAAACAATTCGGGATCTGTATCTCTACACATGGCCTGATCACGCCAGGTGTAATCGGCACTACCAAGAGCGAGAGATGACGCGAGGATCGACACGTCGGACTTCCTTTGTTTGGGGGCTAGGGCGCTAGGCGCGAAACGGGCTGGTAGCGAACTACCGAGAGTGAACACTACGAGCCAAGTTGCCAAGTGACAATGCAGAAAGCAAAGTTCTCAGGTTGTATTTTGAGAGTGCAAGTTAAATCCACCGAAGGCGTGAGCAATATGACACAGATTCAGGTAATAGCCCATAGGGGCGCCTCTCGGGCAGAACGGGAAAACACCCTTGCGGCTTTTCGTCGCGCCGGCACAATGGGCGCCGATGCAGTGGAATTAGATGTTCGTCGCACTAGTGATGGCGCAATGGCTGTGCATCATGACGCAGTATTGCCAGATGGTCGATTGATTTGTGAAATAACAGCGGTGCAACTTCCAGACCATGTGCCACTACTCCCTGCCGCACTTGATGCGTGTGAAGGTATGTGGGTAAATATCGAAATCAAGAATCACCCGATTGATGCTGACTTCGACCCAAGTGATTCATTGGCTGCAACTATTGCGACTCATTTGGCTGAACGCGGGCAAGACCATCGTTGGTTGATTTCCGCATTTAATAGACCGACAGTTGATGCAATGCGTACATTGCGCCCAGAAGTGCGCACTGCATGGCTTACTGAAGGTGTGCGCGATGAAGACCTTGAACGCGTTGCGCGAGACATGGCCGGATTTGGTCATACTGCACTTCACCCATATACGAAGTTTCTGAACGAGCGGTGCATCGAGGTGTTCCATTCCCACGGTCTGCAGGTGAATTCATGGACAATTGACGACCCGGCCCGGATGGCTGAAGTGATTGGTTGGGGAATTGACGGCATCTGCACGAAGGTGCCAGACGTGGCTATCCAGGTGCGTGACGCGCAATAGTTCTAGGGGTGCGACCGCACGAGGCGAATCGCATTTGGAACAAACTCGAATTCAACTTTTTGAATCTCGCCTAGATAGTCGCCATCAAGTTGATAGGGGAACGCGCGCGAGTCGCTAGCTACGACATGTTGCACGTTGGTACGAATATCTAGCCATGGGAAGTTCTTCACGCCGCCGCCTTGCAATGCCGAAACAAGAGTGCGAAGCATCTGCGTTGTTTTGAGCGAAGTAAAAGTGACGACCGATAATCCGGTTGACAAACTTGTTGATGGAACAATGTCAAATGGTCGATTGCCAAGATACGTATACGGGTTTGTATTCATGATGATTGAAAAGAAACCTTTGTCGACTGTGTTTCCATCACCGAAATCAAGTGCGAAGTGCGGGTGCTTCTTGTCGTAGTCAAGACCCCACGTGCGCAAAGCTGCTGCAATGAACAGCGGATTGCCTGCGTATCGTTTCAGACCAGCACGCTGTTCAACCCGACGCACTACTGCAGCGTCGTATCCGATGCCTGTGTGAAAGGTAAAGAAGCGACCATTTGCACGACCAAGACCAATCGGCGAAATGTCGTTGCGGCCGAGAGCTTCAATAATGAGATCGATTGCTTCAAGGGCATCATTCGGCATGCCGAGGGTGCGGGCAAACACATTGGTTGACCCGCCTGGCAGAACAGCAAGGGCGGTATCGGTGGTTGCAATGCCGGTTGCCACTTCGTTCAACGTGCCGTCACCGCCGTATGCCACGACCACATCGATGCCGCGGCGGGCTGCATCCTCAGCGAAACGGGTGGCATGCCCACGGCGGTTCGTTTCCACCACCTGCACGTCGTGGTGCTGTGAAAGGCGTTCGTGGACCGTGACGGTATTGCGGGCCGTGACTGATGACGCAAAGGAATTGACGATGAGGAGGATGCGCAAGGCTTTTTACGGTATCAGCGCATGCGACGAGGGTCACGCCAAAAGGAAGGTTTGGAGGGCGCTTGGGTTGGGTATCGGGGCTACCTCTCGGTAACAATGGGAGACATGAATGTGATCGTATGCGTCAAGCAGATTCCCGACCCAGCAGCGCCAGGTGCGCTTGATGGGGCAACTAACACCCTGAAGCGAGATGGCAAACTCATCCTCGACGACTCAGACGCTTACGGCGTTGAGATGGCTCTTCAGTTGGTCGACAAGGCAGGCGGTGGAGAAGTAAGCCTCGTCTCCATGGCACCAAATGGTGAGACCTCTGGTTTGCGCACAGCGCTTGCCATGGGAGCAGCAAAAGGTGTGCTCGTTTCTGATCCTGCATTGCAAGGTTCAGATGCACTCACAACTGCAAAAATTCTTGCAGCAGCAATCACTCGTCTTGGTGGAGCAGACCTCATCATTGGCGCAACTGAATCATCAGACGGTTACACCGGAACAGTGCCAGAACAAATTGCTGAACTTCTTGGTCTTCCTTCCGTAACTTTCGCAAAGAAAGTTTCTGTTGAAGGTGGCGTGTTGAAAGTTGATCGTCAGACCGAAAATGGTTACGACGAAGTGACATGCGCATTGCCAGCACTCATCAGCGTTACTGCTGGTGTTGTTGAGCCTCGCTACCCGTCGTTCAAAGGCATCATGGCTGCAAAGTCAAAGCCAGTTGAAGAAGTAACTGCATCTGACCTTGGCATCACGCCGGTCGGCTGGGCAGGTGCTGGTCAAAAGATCAGCAGCGTTACAGAAGCTGAAGCGCGTCAAGCCGGTGAGATCATCGAAGACGATGGCGAAACATTTACCAAGATTGTCGGGTTCCTTGAGAACCTGAAGGTCATCTAAGTCGAAGTTACGAAGAGGAAAAAATCATGACACTCAACAACATCTGGGTTTTCGCACAGGTCGCCAACGGCGCACCAACGTCAGCCACACTCGAACTTCTTACTAAGGCACGTTCGCTTTCATCAAACGTCACTGCAATCATCGGAGGCGACGGCGCATCAGCTGCAGCACTTGGTGAATACGGTGCAACAAAGGTGTACGCAATCAATCACGGTGCATCACTTCCTGGCGTTGCAATTGCAGCAGCTTTGAAGAGCGTTATCGACGGTGGCGACACTCCTGACCTCATCATGTTCCCTCAGAACTACGAAGGTCGCGACGTTATGTCTCGTTTGTCGGTCAAGCTTGACAAGACAGTCATCACCAACAACGTCGACATCACTGATGGCGGCGACGGTGTCACTGTTGTTACGCCAATCTTTGGTGGCAACACATTGGTCTCAACAACATTCACTGGTGCTGGTCCGTTCCTTGCAGCATTCCGCCCGAAGTCATTCGTTGCTGAATCAGCAGGTGGCGCGGCAGCTGCAGTTACTGCAGTTTCTGTTCCTGATCTTGGTGCAGCAGGTGCTGCTCAAGTCACAGCAGTTCATGTTGAAGAAACAACTGGTCCAAAACTTGACGAAGCAGACATCGTTGTCTCTGGTGGTCGTGGACTTGGTGAAGCAGCAAGCTATGCAATGGTCGAAGACCTTGCGAAGTTGCTGAAGGGTGCACCTGGTGCGTCACGCGCAATCGTCGACGCTGGTTGGGTTCCTTACTCATACCAAGTTGGTCAGACTGGAAAAGTTGTAAAGCCAACTATCTACCTCGCTGCAGGCATCTCTGGTGCAACACAGCACATGGTGGGTATGAAGGGTTCAAAGAACATCATCGCAATCAACAAAGATAAAGAAGCACCAATTTTCGGTGTTGCTGACCTCGGAATTGTTGGCGATGTGCACAAGGTTCTTCCAAAGCTCATCGAAGCCCTCAAGGCCCGCGGCTAATTATTCAACGTCGGTTGCGCGTAGCGCGATCGCAAGACCCTCTTCTGGGTCTTCAATTACTAGATGAAGCCCCCACCCACCAGTGGGGGCTTTGTCATATGTGAAAGAAGTGAATTCAAGTGAGTTCACAACTTCACCGAATTCTTGCGGGTCACATGGCCAGTCATCTGCCAGTCCGACAAATGTTGCGAGAAACCACCATGCTTCGCCGCGGCCAGTTGCTGCGCCACGACGCGGTCCGTGGGCTCCGCCACTCGCTGCGGTCCATGCAAGCCAAGACAATGCTTCATACGGGCTGAGGGACGCTGTGCGGGCGTGGGATAGACCCAGAGCGCCGAGAGCCTCTGGTACACCACCTTCCACAACACCGGCGTCAGCGTCGCCGTTCGAGTGTGCTGTCCACGGCTCGACGAGACGACGAAATGCATAGATGGAATCGGGGTCATCGACCGGATCTGCTTCTGCGGTGTCAAGCGAGTCGCGACACGATGGAAGGTCTGGTGCTGGGAAATCAACACCATCGTCGGTGTAGCTCGCCATCACATATGACGGTTCCCAATCCTGCACTTGCATCGGCACGTCTAGCGCAGTGAGTTCATCGATTGAAATTCTGTCGCCGCGCATTGCACGTTCGTGTGCAATCAGTGATCTGTCATGTCCTGGTGCAAGATGTTCTTCTAGTTCATCCCATGTGTGATGAACAGAAATGATTTCACTAACCGGCCCTGGCATAAACGTGCGAGCAGTGTCATCTAGTGCATGCACCGCATCTTGCGCTGGGGCCCACAACGCGAGACGGTAATTGGCAAGAGTTGCAATAGGCCACAACTGTCGTCCCGTTGACACTGCACTGCGTGCTTCGTTGCGAATGCGCACCAATAGTTCCCAATCACGTGCATGGCATGTGGAATCAACAAACCGAACGAGTTCATCGAGATCTGCTCGACGAATCAGTGATTCAAGTTCTTCTGCCATACGTGCATTCTTACCTACTTCTTAGATTCAGAGTCATCTTGCTTGGCAATATCTGACCTATGGTCATAACGCCTTAAGGAGGCCATGTGTTTTTTACCTATTTACGTCGCGAATTGCTGAATCGTCGCCGTCAGACTGTCATTGTTTCAATTGGGCTTGCCATTGGCATCGCTCTCGTTACTACGGTGAGCGCCATTTCGGGCGGTGTGAAAGATTCACAAGCGCAAGTACTCGACTCTCTCTACGGCATAGGCACTGATATTTCGATTACTCAGAGAGCTGCACCGGGAGACGGGCCACCGCGTTTTGATATCGGAAGCGGTGATGGTCAGCAAGTTGGGGGAGTGCAAACAATTAGTCGCACCCGGCTTCGTACTGAACGCGGCGCATCAACCTTTGATGATGCAACAATCGAAAAAATCTCGTCAACTCAAGGCGTGGCTGCAGTCGCTACTGCTTTGAAATTGACGAACACAACATTCGAAGGCGAACTCCCTACATTCATGCAGCGTCGACAAGGAAATGATGGTGGCCAGTTTGGTCAGGGCGGCGACAGTCAGCAAATTCCAGGTGCAACAACGCGATCGACAGTTGTGACCGTTGCTCCTTCAACAACCATTGAGCAACCCACAGGTGGTGCGGATGGTCGTGGTGGTTCGGCATTCTCTATTACTGAGTTTTCCGTTCTTGGTATTACTTCTGATCAAGTTGAGGTTGGGCCCATGGCTTCTGTTGCATTGAAGAGTGGGCGTATGTTGGCAATGGAAGATGTCGGCAAGTACAACGCAGTTCTTGACGAAACGTATGCGATAACCGAATCATTAACGCTGAAGAGTTCCATAACGGTTGCAGGAAAGAAATTCCTAGTTGCTGGTCTGGTCGGGCCATCCGCAGGTGCTGCGGAAACTGCAGCAAATGTGTATATCCCGATTGATCTCGCTCGCACGTTGGCTGGAGTCGATGCCGGAGTGACCAATGTGTATGTCAAGGCAAGTGGTGGCGACAGCGTGTCTGACGTGTCTTCTTCGTTAGCGACATTATTGCCCGAGGCGACAATCAGTACGTCTGCAGATTTAGCAAAAACCGTGTCAGGTTCATTGTCAACGGCATCGGATCTTTTATCTTCATTCGGAAAATGGTTGTCGATCATTGTTGTCATCGTCGCTTTTGCTCTCGCGATGCTGTTCACCATGTCTGGCGTTACACGTCGAACACGTGAATTCGGAACTTTGAAGGCGCTTGGTTGGAAGAGCAACAGGATTGTTCGCCAAGTAATGGCAGAAAGTGTTGTGCAAGGAGTTCTTGGAGGAATCATTGGCGCTGTAATTGCATTTGGCGCTGTTGCAGCAGTCAATACGTTTGCTCCCACGTTGCAGGCGGCCACAGGCGGAGGCTTAGGCGGTGGCGGTTTTGGCGGAGGCTTAGGCGGCCGCGGCCGGGGTGCCAATAATCCGTTAGCTGCACAAATACGCGGATCATCAACATTTGATGTGGTGCTGCACGCAGCAATTACGCCATCAATTCTCGCGCTAGCCGTTGGTCTTGCTGTTGTGGGTGGAGTACTCGCTGGTGCTGCAGGCGGCATGCGTGCTGCTCGACTTCAACCAGCTGAATCACTAAGGAGTGTTGCGTAATGACGACATCAAGTTTGTACAAATTGACCGGAGTATCAAAAAGTTTTCGTCAAAGCGGAAAAGAAGTTCATGCGTTACGTGGAGTAGAACTCACTGTTAACACAGGTGAACACATTGCGGTGCAAGGCCCTACTGGCGGCGGGAAATCAACATTGCTGCAAATCCTTGGAGCACTGGATGTTCCGACATCTGGCGAGGTGGAACTCAACGGCAACCCAGTCTCAAAGATGTCGCGTAGCGAGTTGACAAAATTGCGTGGCTCGCTCATTGGTTTCATTTTTCAGAACTACAACCTGATTCCCACCATGACTGCACAAGAAAATGTGGAAGTGGCACTTGCCGCTACAGGTGTTAACGCCACGGAACGCCGAGCACGAGCGATTGAGACTCTTACCAAAGTAGGTCTTGCGGATCGACTGCAGCATTTGCCTGCAGAACTATCAGGTGGGCAGCAACAACGAGTTGCAATTGCTCGTGCCTTGGTGAAGAACCCAGCAGTGTTATTGGCCGATGAGCCGACCGGGAACTTAGATGAACAAACTCGCGATGAGATTATGGATCTTCTGGAAGCTCAAGCTGCAGAAAATGAAATTACGCTCATCGTGGTTACTCACGACTCAGCAGTTGCAAAACGCGCTGGACGACGACTGAATATCAAAGATGGTGTTGTTCGCGAAGTGAACTGACCCGACTAGAGCAGGGGCCAGGGGTACTGGTATCTGCTCTCGGGCGTCGGGAACACACGGTTTTCTAGCAACCATTCTGTGCGCTCGAGCATTGCCTCAATCTCATTGTCTGAAAGCAGAGCCGCCACGGCAATTGGAACTGAGTGCATGAGCGATTCAAGTGGGGACAAAAAAGAGTCAGCAATGGTTTGTCCGGCAAAGTCCCAAATGACCGTGCGTAGTTTGAAATCATCACTGAAACACACACCGTGATCAATGCCCCAGATTGCACCGTCGTTATCTAGCAACACGTGGCCACCTTTGCGGTCTGTGTTGTTCATCACCACATCAAACACGGCCATTGCTTTAAGGCGTTCGTGTAAATCGGGACGCTGCTCATAAATGATGAAGTAGTGCTCTTCTGGGTCGTAATCAATAAACAACTGCAGTGATCCTTCACCGAGTGGTCCGTCGCGCATCACTGTGGGCGGCACCAAGTGGTACCCGAGTGATTCACTCAGCAGATACGCAGCAACTTCACGTTTGTACAGACCAGCAGGGAAGTCCCATAGTGGGCGCTCGCCACGTAGTGGTTTGTAAATACCTTTTATGCCGGCTTCCGGTTCGCCCACCTGCACCAAAAACGTGGCGTTCGAGCTGTTCGGCATTCTGCCTTCGATATCAATGGGGGCAGTGCTGAGCGCCTGAAGGGCTTCGGCGTCTGAAGACATGTCAGTTAAAGCGAGGGCAAGCGTGGCCAGAAGGATTGATGGGAGAGCCGCACCATTTGCATTCTTCACGACCTGCAGTGATGAACAAGTCAGCAGTGTCACAGAATGCACGAGCTTGTGCTGGTGTTAGCAACACGCGAACAACGGTGCTTGGGTCTTCGTCTTCATCGCTGTCATCTAATAGATCAAAAACATCGTCATCGTCTTCGTCGACGAGGATCATTTCTTCCAGCTGCACCACCATGCGCATATTTGAACGATCAACACCAAGACCGACAGAACCAAGAACAAAATCTTGTTCAACCGGATTCTGTAACGTTGCGGTGGAGTTATTTACTGAGCCAGTCGTGTCAGGCATGTCGGCGAGCATGTTGCGTAGGTATTGCGCGAGGGCTGCTACTTGTTGCTTTTCACATTTCACAGACACTGTGCGTCCGTCTGCACGGACTTGCATGTAAAAAGTACGTTCTCCGGGTGTGCCAATTGCGCCTGTTGCAAATGCATCGGCATTTTCGAAGTCGTAGTAAAAACCCATGTGTAATCAGTGTGCCAGAAAACTTACGAAGGACGCAGGTCGGCCAAAGAACCGCCTGTGGAGTTCACAGTAAGGACAATGGGACCGTGGCCTGAGTAGGCGATAGCACTGACCGAGCAGGTGCCGATAACGATGCGCTGGAAGAGGTCGATGTGGGTGCCCATAGCGTGGGCGACGGCGGCCTTAATTGGGTCTGCGTGTGACACGCACACCACGATGCCACCGGGGTGTGCAGCACGAATGCCGTCGAGCGCAGTAACCATACGAGTCTGCATTTCAGTGAACGACTCACCGTTGGGAAAACGAAATGTGCTTGGCGAACGTTGAACGGTTGCCCACTCAGGCTTCTTCATCAGAGTGCCGAGTTGTTCACCGGTCCAATCACCAAAGTCGCATTCCAGTAAACCTTTGTTGATTTTGACTCGCTGCTTAAGAGCTTTTGCGATAGGTGCTGCAGTTTCGCGAGCACGCTCAAGTGGAGATGCATAGATGGCATCAACTCGTGGAAATTCAGAAATACGCTCTGCCACCATGTGTGCTTGTTGAACTCCGGCCTCAGCAAGGTGTAACCCCGCTGCACGACCAGGCAAGATCTTGCCTGTGGTTGGGGTTTGGCCGTGGCGCACCAACAGAATCAGCGTTGACGGACTATGGGCAGCAGGGGTTTTCTTGGAAGCCATTGACACTCAACCTACTGTGGAGCACGTGGATTCCCTAGACAAAGTGTGTGCAGATATTTCGGCCTGCCGTACCTGTCCGCGGCTGGTGCAATGGCGTGAAGACGTAGCACTAGAAAAGCGTGCGTCATTTCGTGACGAGGACTACTGGGGCAAGGGAGTTCCTGGGTTCGGAGATCCGAAAGCAACCGTGTGGGTGATGGGTCTTGCGCCAGCAGCTCATGGTGCAAACCGAACAGGACGAATGTTTACCGGCGATAGAAGTGGTGATTGGTTGTATCGCGCGATGCATCGAGCAGGTCTCGCGACTCAAGAATTATCAGTCGGGCGGGATGATGGTTTGCGCCTTACTGATGCATGGGTGTCGTCTACTGTGCGGTGCGCGCCACCTGATAACAAACCTTCAATTGATGAACGTGATGCATGTCGTACGTACCTGGTGCGCGAACGAGAGTTACTGACAAAAGTCCGTGTTGTCGTGTGCTTAGGAAACTTTGCATACGAAGCGGTGTGTAAAGAATGGGGTGTTCGCCCACGTCCGAAGTTTGGTCATGGTGTTGAAGCGACTGCGCCAGATGGCACAACGATTATCTGTTCGTTTCATCCGAGTCAGCAGAACACGTTTACGGGGAAACTGACAGAGCCAATGCTCGACGCCGTATTCACGCGGGCCGTTTCTCTTGCTGGGGGCTCAAAATAACTTGTACAAGTAGTTGTACAAGTTACCAAATGCCCTTATGGTGTGGGCATGACAGCAATCCCACGCACCGAAATAATGGCCGTAAGCGAAGCACGGGCCTGCCTTACGGAAATAACTGCCATCTTTCGTGCAGAAGGTGCGGCGGCCGGAATTGTGGTGTTTGGTAATCGTCGTGTTCCCGAAGCTGCAATAGTGCCCTTCGAGATAATTGAATTACTTGACCCGATTATTGAAGACATGGTTATCTCAGCTCGAATACGTGAAAGAGATGCAAACGACAGCGGCATTCGATACACCCTTGAAGAGATCATTGAAGAGTTTGGTCTTGAAGAACCTTCGTAATGGCATCTCGTAAATTACGCACCCTTAAAATTCGCCCAGAAGCGCGAGAAGATGTACGACGACTTACGAAGCTTGATCGACGCCTAGCAGTGGTTGCTGCCACCGCACTGCGCGATATCTCAAATGGCTCGACTGTCGGGGTGCCTTTAGAAAAGATGGCAAAGTTCGGGGATTTATCTGACTGCCGCAAGGTTTATTTCGGATACGGCAGTCCGCCAACGCATCGAATTGTGTATCGCGAACTTGATGAGAACACGATCGAGATCATTGATGTCATTGCAATTGAATCTCGGGAAGATGCATACGTCTATTTGCTAACTGCAGAGCGGTTGCGACGTCTTCCTGAAGAGACCCAGCAAGAATTTACGTCAGTTCACCAACGCATTATTGCGAAGCGGGCTCTAAGGAAAAAAGAGTAGTTACGCGCGCACTATTTGGTGCTCGGTGGTGCGAGCGCTGCACGAATAGCGCTTGACACCTGAGACACAGCGGCCTTGCCGTCGTCAAGCCACGGGAACAGTGAGAAGAATCCGTGGAACATGCCGAAGTACCGAACAATGCTTGCTTCAACACCGTTTGCAAGAAGTGCGTGACCGTATTGTTCGCCTTCATCGCGTAACGGGTCATGACCCGCAGTGATGATGACAGCCGGTGGGCATGAAGCGAGTGTTGCGGGCGACGCCATGATGGGCGAGACGCGGGGATCTTCTGGCGATGTGATGTCGCCAATGTAGAAATCAATGAACGCCGCCATGTCGACATTTCGCAGGAATGGACCTGCACCATTTTCAACGTACGACTCTGTGCCCATACGGCAATCGGTGACCGGGTAGATGAGGACTTGAAACACAAGAGGTACTGGCTGCAATTGCGCAACAACTGCTGCAAGATTTCCGCCAGCACTGTCACCACCTACTGCGATGCGCGTTGGGTCAATACCAATCTCGTCTGCATTTTGGTGCGCCCACAATGTGGCACGAATGCAATCTTCTAAGCCAGCAGGAAACGGATCCTCTGGTGCAAGTCGATAGCCCACTGACAACACAGCGTGACCAGATTGGTTGGCAAGTGACCGGCACACAGCGTCATGTGAATTCAGTGATCCGACAACCCAGCCGCCACCGTGGAAGAAGACCAGCAACCCCATGTCGTTTCCGGCGTGTGGCTTATACAAACGGCACTGGACGCCTAACGCATTGACATCGCGAATTTCATACACATGTTCGTCTGAGACATAGTCAGGTCGTGCCAGACGGGCCTCTTCAGGTGTTTGATCTGCGAAACCTTTTTGTCCACGCGATGCCATCAAGGCAATGAGCCGTTCTGCTTGTGGGTGCAGAGTCATGACTTATTCGGCAGGCTTTGGTGCTGCATCAGCAGCAGGCTCAGCTTTTTTCTTTACGGCTGGTGTTCCGACTTTGACAGATGTTTCTGCCCAGTCTGGCCAACGGCGACGACTCACAATTGACAATGTGCGAAGAAGTTTCATCGCTACTTCGTCTTCTTGTGCAGGGCGAGCGATGATGACATTGTCAGCGATCATGCGATTAAT
Organism: Ilumatobacteraceae bacterium; assembly: GCA_030729045.1. Classification (GTDB taxonomy): domain Bacteria; phylum Actinomycetota; class Acidimicrobiia; order Acidimicrobiales; family Ilumatobacteraceae; genus UBA2093. The sequence goes on along the minus strand of JANQYF010000040.1, from coordinate 12,939 downwards.
GACTTCTTCACCAAGTGCGGTGCGAACGATGGTGAGTGTCCAGTCGTTGTCTTTACCAATACCGCCAGTAGCGATGTCTGAATGCTCTGCAGCAAAGTCCGGACAGTTCTTGCAACCGGTACGTGTCCAGCCGTGGCATTCCTTCAAATCAATTTCGTGAAATGAACCATCTTTCATCCAGATTTGGAACGCGCCTTTGATGTTCATCTTCACCATGTCTTCTTTTTTGAGGCCGTACTTGGCCTCGAAGAGTTCAGGAAAGATTGCATCGTCAAAAGTTTTAGAGCACAGAAGTCCAATATTGAAAAGGAATGGCTTCGAAACTTTTCCGGCCTTACGATCCCACATCACTGGGGGAGACGATGTCTGGCATCCCATACCCACAAGCGCGAGACGTGACAAGCCCTTTTCTTTTGCTTCTGGCAATGCGAGAGGGTTTGCGCAGTATGTGTAACGGCTACCAGCGGTCGCTAGTACTTCTTCGCGATTAGTAACAACAGCAGGCTTTGCTTTCCACTTGTCGTCTTCTTCGACACCGCTGACGAGTGCACCATCGATGTAGTCATTCTTGAGAAGCCAGATCAACATGGCTGAAACGAATCCACCGTCTTGCCCTTTTGTGTGCTCTTCGGTGTCTACCGCACGAGTGAGAAGTAGTTGGCGCCAGATACCTGACATCTCGTCTGGTTCACGTGTGCGGCCAAACAAATGCATGTCTGCAGATTCTTCCCACTTACGGAATCGTGGGCATGCACGGGTGCAAGTTGTGCAACCTTTTTCACCGTGAATGCAATTATCGAGGCCAAGTTCTTCTTCGATATGAAAAGGAACGTATTTGCCCTCTTCATGTTCGTATCCAATGACATCGTGTGGGCACGTAACAACGCATCCGGCGCATCCGGTGCACAGTCCAGTCTGAATGACCTCTTCGTAGAGTTCTTTCCATTGAGCTGTCCAGCGAGGTGCTTTTGCGGGGGTGTCTGCCGTCATTGTCATGAATGCAGACTAGGGGCTAGATGGCGTCTGCTCCATGTTCGCCCGTACGGATGCGGATGATTTGTTCCACGTTGGTGACCCAGATCTTTCCGTCCCCGATTTTGCCTGTTGAGGCTGACTCGCGAATGACATCAAGAGTGCGCTCGAGGGAGCTGTCCTCGACTACCAATTCGATTCGCATTTTGGGTACGAAATCGATTTGGTATTCAGAACCGCGGTAGGTCTCGGTATGTCCGCCCTGGCGGCCAAAACCCTTTACCTCTGAGACTGTGATGCCTTGGACTCCGGCGGCTTTGAGAGCCTCTTTAACATCATCAAGCTTGAACGGCTTCACGATTGCTGTAATCAACTTCATGGTCTTAGTCTGCCTTCTGTATGTAGGTGAAAGTGTTCATTACTGGTACGCCGATTCGGCATGTTGGCTTTGATCAAGACCAACGAGTTCGTCTTCTGTGCTGACGCGCAGCCCGATTGTGGCATCAAGGATCTTTGCTACCACCCACGTGACGATGAATGAGAAGGCAAAAGTGGCACCAATGGCGATGAGTTGGTTGACCAACAGCTTGGAACCACCACCAAAGAGCACGCCGTCAAAGCCGAGTGAGTTGATTTTCGTATCTGAGAAGAAACCGAGAAGTAGTGCTCCGATAATTCCGCCGACAAGGTGCACTGCAATGACATCGAGGCTGTCGTCGAAGTTGAATCGAGTCTTCAAAGTAAGTGCGAGGTAGCAGACAACGCCAGCAATGAGGCCAATGAAGATAGGGGCCATACCTCCGACGAATCCGGCACATGGAGTAATGGCCACAAGGCCTGCGACTGCACCCGAAGCAGCACCCAGGGTGGTGGCATGACCGGCACGTAGTTTTTCAACAAGCAGCCAGGCCAACATGGCAGAGGCTGCGGCCAAGTGCGTGTTCACCAATGCTTGTGCTGAAAGACCGTTTGCTGCAAGTGCAGAACCGGCATTGAATCCAAACCAGCCGAACCACAAAATTCCAGTTCCGAGAACAGTGAACGGAAGATTGTGCGGCGGCATTGCTTCGCGTGGCCATCCTTTACGGTTACCCAACACAAGAATTACCGCAAGCGCTGCTGCGCCAGCATTGATGTGCACTACTGCACCGCCAGCGAAGTCAAGTGCGCCACGTTGGAACAACCAGCCGTTAGGGCTGAACACCCAACGAGCAACCGTTGGGTAGACAACAATGGCCCACACAGCAATGAGAATTGCATACGCAGAAAACTTCAAACGATCTGCAGTAGCGCCAGTAATGAGCGCTGGCGTAATCACCGCGAACATCATCTGAAATGCGAAGAAGGCGAGTACTGGGATAACCAGAGCAAAGTCGCCTGTGTATCCAGGAAGACTCTCAATGGTTGCGAGGTCTTTCATCAGTGCAAAATCAAAGTTGCCGATGTACTTGCCCGTACCGCCGAACGCCAAACTGAATCCGACAGTTGCCCAGATCACGCTGATGAGTCCCATTGCAAAGATATTTTGCATGAGCATTCCCAAAACGTTTTTTGCTCGCACCATGCCGCCGTAGAAAAAGGCAAGCCCTGGTGTCATGAATGCTACGAGAGCAATGGATATAAGAACCCACGCTGTTGCACCCTGGTCGATAGTTGCTGCGTACATTGCGTCCCCTCTGACGTTAAATAATTGAAACCGATGGTAGAAAACACTTGTTTCGGCAATGTTTCGCTTTAGTGAAAGGCGTGACAATGCGAACGGCCCGCGCCAACCACTCCATTGTGGTGACGCGGGCCGTTCGCCAAAGGGGACCTAATCGGCGTTGCTGTACCCAGCGAACCCGTGCTCGTGGACGTCCAAGCCTTCAATCTCTTCTTGCTCGCTGACTCGAAGGCCAACGGTTGCCTTCAAGACTGAGAACAGAATGAACGACGCTACGAATACGAAGGCCGCAATTGAAGCCACACCAATTACTTGGCTCACCAATTGGTCGGTTCCTCCACCGTAAAAGAGGCCCTTCTTAATGACGCCGTCTACTTCAATGCTTGAGAACAAACCCACAGCCAAAGTACCGAAGGCGCCACAAACGCCGTGAACGCTGGCTGCGCCGACGGGATCATCGATACGCACCTTGTCAAAGAACGTCACTGCGAAAACCACAATGATTCCCGCACAGGTTCCGATCACGATGGCTCCTAAGCCATTCACTACCCAAGCACCTGCTGTTACACCAACAAGACCCGCAAGTAGACCGTTACCAGCCATCGCAACATCGGGTTTACCAGAGCGAACCCAAGTAGTGATCATGGCGGCTATCGCACCCATGGACCCTGCGAGTGTGGTGTTGACTGCGATGCCACCAATTTCGGTACCAGCTGCCAGCCATGAACCTGCATTGAATCCATACCAGCCAACTAACAAAATGAAGGAACCCAAAATGGCAAACGGGATGGAGTGACCCGGAATTGCCCGTGGTCGACCATCTGCTCCGTAGCGACCGAGGCGTGGCCCAAGGAGGAACGCACCGACAGCAGCTGCGATACCACCGGTCATGTGAACAAGCGACGAGCCTGCGAAGTCATGGAATGGGGTGTCGAGCTGGAAGAGCCAGCCACCGCCCCACTGCCAACGCACAACGACTGGGTAGATCACTGCAGAGATCACTGCGGAAAAAATCACATAGGACTTGAACTTTGTTCGTTCAGCCATTGCGCCGGACACAATCGTTGCTGCTGTTGCGGCGAATGCGGCTTGGAATGTGAAAAATACGAACTTATCTAATGTTCCGTACGTGAAGATGCCGTCTCCTGCAAGGAACCAGCCGTCTCCACCGATGTATCCACCGAGACCACTCATTTCCCCGCCGAAGGCAATTGCGTAGCCCACTGCGAAGAAAACTACGGATCCAATACTGAAGTCCATCAGGTTCTTCATGAATATATTCGCGACATTCTTGCCACGCGTGAGTCCAGCTTCAACAAGAGCGAAGCCAGCCTGCATGAAAATAACTAAGGCTGCTGCAATGAGAATCCAGACATTGTCTAGAAGTGCTTGGACTGATTGGGCGGTTGCTTCAGATAGCATCGCTGCCTACCTCTCCGGTTCGAATTCTGATGATGTTGCTGACTTCGGTGATCCAGATTTTTCCGTCACCAATTTTTCCTGTGGCTGCTGCCGTGCGAATTGTGTCGACCACGCTGTCGACTTGGGAGTCGTCAACGACGAGCTCTATTTGTACTTTTGGCACGAAATCAATTGCATATTCACTTCCGCGGTAGGTCTCGGTGTGTCCGCCTTGACGGCCAAACCCCTTAACTTCCGACACGGTCATGCCTTGTACGTCAATTGATTTCAGTGCGTCTTTCACATCGTCAAGCTTGAATGGCTTGATAATTGTCGTGATCAACTTCACTGTTTTTTTCTCCTTCATCTCGGTCGCTAGTGCGACTTGTGGTCTGTTGCTTTTGCAACTACACGCAGAGTACGTAGGAGATATTTCTTATCTGTCGCACAAGTGTTTCGGGAACATGGCGAATTGGTGTGAGTGTTAACTCTGTGTAAACGCAGCCCTGAGAACTAGGACAGGAGTTTGGTGATGCGTTGTAGAGCTTGTGGGCCTAACTTGCGCCCGTGCCGTGTCGAGACTTCAAATCGGTCAGAAACGTCATCGCCCTGCGTTGAGATATGAGCATGGTGGACATTTGTTTTGGCTTTTGCAAATGCTGTTGCAACAGTTTGCACTAGTCCGGGTTGATCGGCTCCGGTAACTCGAATCACGCTGTGCCACGGATGAGCGTCGTTATCAAGACTGATGGTAAGACGAGATTGTGGCTTACTGAGTCTCGGCGCATCGAGCCTGTGCCTCAAGCGATTCTCTAACTCAGTTGCGATCTGCACGGCATTCGGTTCTTGTGCAGAATTCACAACGAATGAGTCGAGGACAGCTTTGTCTGGCCAAGTGGCGAGGTCAGCACTGACAATTTCTAGGCCACATTCGGCGAGCACTGCACACATACGTGCGAGAAGTCCTCTCATGTCGTGTGTTGCGATGTTGATTGTCCATTGGCCATTTTGCTGCGCACTCTCAACACTGACTCGAACTTTGCCTGAACCTGGCGCAGGTTCCACCAGTGTTGCGTGACGTACCAAGGTTTCTGGTTCGTGGGCAAGAATGTATGCAGGAGCCGCGTTTCGCAAGCGGTCGAGAACTTGCGGGTCGGAAGCAAGAGACGTTGCTTTGCTTCGGCGCACAGATTCAATGGAGCCTTCGATGCCTTCAATGAGTTCTGGATGTGCGAGAAGTTCCTGAACGCGCGTCGTAATGTCTAGCAATTTCGGATACTGCCAGTCTTCAAGGTTGCCACGAGCTTCTGTCAGCATTCGGCACTGTTCAACCATCAGTGGAGAGCCGAGGAAGTCAGCCAACTGGGCCATGTTCCGTGTGTTGTTTTCTATTGGCTCAGATGCAACCGCTGTGTGCAAAAGCGCACTTGCTGCAACCAGGGCACGAATTTGTTGTGAAACACTCTCCGGGAAAACCAAGCGATTCATTATTCCAATAGCTGGACTGTCATCTGAAAAATCAAGAATAAATGCAGCAAACAAAATTGCTGAATCCGCAAATGAATTTCGACCAACTCGTTCTCTCAGTGCTTCAACCGTTGGCATTTGCACCGAATGTGTTGGGTCAAGTTCAGTCGCATCTCCTCGACGAGCTCGAATCGCTTTATCTATTTCAGGCAATGCACGTTCAACGATATTGCTCACTTCTAAGAATCTCCACGAGCGTGCATTTCCGCGAACTAACACTTCGTACAGCAACTGCGAAGTCGCAAGGTCCCACGTCAACTCAACCGAACGGTTTGCGTGCACCCAATCAAGCAACACATCGTTTGGTTGAGCATGGGATGTAAGTAATGATGTCTGTAGGCCAAGCGATAGCACTAATGATGGTGGTGGGTTACCTTGAAGTTGTACTTCATCGTTATTGATGACAAGCCAACCACCAGTCGGTTCTTCGGTAATGAGGGTTGAATCGATTGTGGTAGCGGAATCTTGAGCGTGTTCGATACGCCAGCGAAGTAGTGGCGGGGTAATAACAGTTGTCAGTAGAACAACTAGCAACACAACTGCATACAACTCGTCATCAAATACTCCGACGGCCACTCCGATTGATGCAAAGATCAGCCCAACTTCGCCACGCGGAATCATGCCGATGCCGATCAATAACTTGTCGGCATTTGCGCCTCGTGCTCCGAGAGCAGCCACCACTTTTCCGAAGATAGCAATGATGGTGAGAATCGCAGCGACGAATAGAACATGCCCTGCGAAGAACTTGGTGACGTCAGTGTCAATACCGATTTGCAAGAAGAAGACCGGAATAAAGATGGCACCAAGTGATTTAAAGTCTCTCGAAATTCGGTCATGTTGAGGTGTGCGAGACAACGCAGTGCCGGCGATGAACGCACCAATAATTGGTGCAAGTTGTGCACCACTGGCAGCTGCGGAGAATCCGAAAGTTAAGCCAGCTGCGAGAACCCCGATAGTGGCAGGCGAAACTGTGCGTTCACCAATGATCGCGAATAGGCGGGGAACAACCAAAATTCCGATGGCGCCGGCAACGGCAATGAAACCAACAGCGATACCAATGGTGCTTGCCACGCCAACTAGGTCGATTGAACCTTGTTGCACAATTCGGGTGACGACCGTGAGAATAATGAGGCCAAAAACGTCATCGGCTACAGCCGCTCCAAGAACGATGCGTGCTTCAGTAGACGAGAGAGCCTTTAGGTCTCCGAACACTCGAGCAGTGATACCCACGCTGGTGGCCGCGAGTGCCGCACCGAGGAACAGCGATGCATTGAGTGATTCACCAAGGACTGTGCCAGCTAAGACACCAGACGACATGGGGACCACGACGCCGATGATGGCAACGAGTATTGAAGCGCGCCCGACTTTTCTAAGTTCGGTAAGGTCCATTTCCAGACCAACTTCGGCTAGCAGAATGATGACGCCTACTTCAGCCAAGATGCGCATTGCATCGCTAGGGTCGATGAGTCCGAGCATCGATGGTCCGATGACGATGCCTGCAATGATTTCGCCCAACACGGCAGGAACTCGAATGCGTTCAAATAGTTCGGCCGCAATTTTCGCAATGATGAGAATGATTGCAAGATCTGTGAAAATTGAGCCGTAGTCAATTGCGCCCCCGGAGGCTAGTAGGGCTGCATTCACGGCATTAGTTATATCGCTAGTGACAGTAGTTCTGCGAATTATGTGTCGGAGGACAACAGTTTTGCGGCCACAATGTGTGCTTCATTGGACAGCATCCATCCTCTACGACGCACCGTAATGAGGTTTTCTGACCCGAGAAGTTTTCTCAAGACGACCAATGAGGAATCTGCCCGTCTGGCAGAAACGTTGTCCAATCCTGCGAGCCTCAGAAGAGAATCGCGGCTCACGACACGGTCACGAGAATCTGCAAGAACCTTCAGTATCGCCCTATCGGTCTCCGAGAGAACCACGTCCTTCTGATTGTGATGGGCAGATTGGTCCATGTCCGAATGGTACGGAGCTTGTTTTTCCTGCCTGTCTGCCCCCTGTGAACGGTGTGTAAACAGACACATTCGTTCAATGTGCGGAATTGGCTCTTTGTACGACAGAATTACCAACCATGGAACTTACCTACGCCCCCGAAGATGAACTGTTCCGCGCCGAGATCCGTGCGTGGCTCCAAGAGAACTTGCCGAAGGGCTGGTTCGACAAAGGTTTCGAGATGAGCAACGATGCTCGCGACAAGTTCAACAGTGAATGGCCGAGCAAATTGTTTGAAGGCGGATGGATCTGCGCAACGTGGCCAAAGGAATACGGCGGCAAGGGATTGACAACAATGCAAGGTGTTGTGTTGTCAGAAGAGTTTGCAAATGCAAAAGCTCCGATGCGCGCTGACTTCTTTGGTGACACTCTCGTTGGTCCAACACTTCTTCAGTGGGGAACAGAAGAGCAGAAGAAGGAATTCCTTCCACAAATTCTCAACGGTCAAGTGCGCTGGTGCCAAGGATTCTCCGAGCCAAACTCCGGTTCTGACCTTGCAAGCTTGAAGACAACTGCTGTTCTTGACGGCGATGAATGGATTATTAACGGGCAGAAGGTGTGGACCACACAAGGTCACCACGCTGACTATTGCTTCCTTCTCACTCGTACAGACCCTGATGCGCCAAAGCACAAGGGAATTTCATACTTGTTGGTGCCAATGCGCCAGCCTGGTGTTGAAGTGCGCGGAATTGTGCAGCCAGACGGCACCGCAGAATTCTGTGAAGTGTTCTTCGACAACGCACGTTGCCCTAAGGACAATGTTGTTGGCGGAATTAATAACGGCTGGATTGTTACAAACTCCACATTGGCTTTTGAGCGCGGAATGTCAGCTACCACTGGCTACCGTCGCTTCGAAGCGGAATATAAGGCAATGGTTCGTGGTGCGAAAGAAAACGGACGCATCAATGACCCAGAAATTCGTCAGCGCTTAATGCAGTACTACACCAAGATTCAAATCTTGAAGATCAACGGACTTCGTTCGCTGTCAACCACGCTTATGGAAAAGAAAGATCCGAGCATGGCAGCGCTTGGTGCCAGCAACAAGATGTTCTGGACTGAAATGCACCAACGTGCGATGGAACTAGCTCTTGATATCTCAGGCGCTAATGCAATGCTCGTTGATTACGCAATGGGCGACGGCAACTGGCCAGGAACTTCACGCGACAAGCGTCGTGACGGTTACCCAGTCAGCGGCATGATGTCGTCATTCTTCTTCTCGCGTTCAGAAACCATCTGGGGTGGAACAAGTCAGATTCAGCGCAACATCGTCGGTGAACGAGTACTTGGTCTTCCTAAAGAGCCAAGCAGCAAGTAGAACTAGTTTCCGTCGGCATCATTCGATGCCGAATCAGAATCTTGGTACGCGGCATGTGTGCGTAGGGGCAATTCCTTCACGCGTGTGCTGATCAGAAAAGCGATGACCATAAGTGGAATCGCGTATCGAAAGATTGTCGTAATGCCATCAAGCATTGCATTGATGACTTCAGTTCGACTTGGTTCGGGGAGTGCATCTATTTTTCGTGGAGCCCGAAGAAGCTTTGGATCAACTCGTAATTCCAAACGTGCATTCAAGATGGATCCAAAAATAGCTACGGATAAGACGCCGCCCAGAGAGCGACACAATTGCGCCATTGAACTTGCAACACCCAAATCACGAATATCGACACTGTTCTGAATCGCAGTTGTTGAGGTAGGAAATGTGGCACCAGCACAAAAGCCAATGAATGCCATTCCAACGAGACCGACGCCAATACTGAAGCCAGATCGAGCAATAAAACTGACCATCGTGAGTCCTAGGGCTCCGAAAACAGTTCCGATTATGGGCCACTTTCGGTAGTGGCCTGTTGCTGTTACTCGACGACCGACAAGAGTGCTGGAAAATGTGAGTCCGAGCATCATCGGAACAATCAATAGTCCGGAATTTGTGGGAGAGATGCCAGTGACTGCTTGCAGAAACAACGGCATAAAAGTGCTGACGAGAGTCATCGCTGCGCTGATGAGTGTCGTCATCGACACCATTGTCTGCACCGTGTGATTCTTGAACAAATGCAATGGAAGCATCGGGTTCTCGGCATGAGGTTCCCAGAGAAAGAGACCTGAAATCAACATGAGAGAGATGCAGCCCATGATCAATGTCGGTTGAGAAGTCCATCCATATTCGCCGGAGATCCACGAAATTGTGAGCACCAGAGAACCCGTTCCGCTCACGATAAGAATCGCACCGATGACGTCGATGCTGGTGTCGCGTCTCGTCATCGGAAGGCGCAGATATTTCTGCACCATTCCAAGGGCGACAAGAGCAAACGGAACATTGATGATGAAGATCCATCTCCAGGAGAAATTGTCAACAATGACGCCACCAATTAGCGGACCAAGCACTCCAGAAATAGCAAAGACACTGGTGAATGCTCCGACGTATCTGCCACGATCACGTGGGGCCACGATGTCGGCGATGACGACGAAAGTCATTGCCATGATTCCTCCGCTGCCGATGCCGATGAATGCTCGAGCGGCAACAAGAAGCGGCATGTTCGGTGCAGCGGCACAAAAAACTAACCCAAGAAGAAAGATCCAGATGGAGATAAGTGTTAGTCGTTTGCGACCGTACAAATCACTTAACTTTCCAAAGAGTGGGGTACAAGCGGTTGATGTCAGCAAGTAGGCAGTAATTACCCACGTGTATGTCTTTGTGCCTCCACCACCAATCTCGCTCACAATTTCTGGCAGGGCAGTACTGACGACTGATCCATTGAGGGCGGTCAGTCCCGCTGCTGTCATCATTGCCGCGTAGACGAATTTGATTTCACGTTGCGAGAGAGAAAATGCCTGTGTTTCGATAGTTGCATTCTACAACTAGTGGGATTGTGCATCACGAACCGTGGCTAATGTTCCGATGTGCAGTCCGATGTCCTTATTTTTTCACGTCGAACATGTGAGGCACCGTTTGGTGTTCTCACTGTTGTCGGTTCAGACCTTGGCATTCGGTATGTGATGTTTAACAACGACGCGCATCCGAAGCCGCTTGAGCGACTTCATGTTTCAGACTCTGAAATTCACGAGTCAGTTAATGATGCGATGAATCAACTTGAGGAATACTTTGACGGGTCTCGACGTGACTTTGAATTGCCACTAGATCTACAAGGCACTGAATTTCAAGTTGCTGCATGGAATGCTTTGGCTGATATTCCGTATGGCCACACTGCGTCGTATGGGCAACAAGCCGCATCGATTGGGCGGCCGAAGGCTGTGCGCGCAATTGGTGGTGCGAACGGTCGTAATCCAGTCGCGATTGTGTTGCCATGTCATCGCATAGTCGGTGCAGATGGTTCCCTCACTGGTTTTGGTGGCGGAATTGCTGTGAAGAAGTGGCTGCTTGATCACGAACAGAGCATGCTCCACAACACCACTGGCAATCGCGCCTAGATTGTTCGCATGAGCAACATTTCAACAGTTCTTGCAGGCATTCTGATCATTGTCTGCGTTGCCTCGGCGTTGATGGATTTTCGTAAGCCAGAAAAGCTTGTTGAAGAAATGAAGAAACTAAAAGTCCCGGTTGAGCGTTTGCCGCTTCTTGGCGTCATCAAGATTCTCGGTGCGATTGGTATTGCTATTGGATTCCAAAAAGTGCGACTTGGTGAATTAGCTGGTGTTGGTTTGTGTTTGTACTTTGCAGTGGCAACAGTGACGCATACACGTATAAAAGACACAGTAAAAGACACAGCGCCTGCGTTCATTCTGTTTGTGATGTCAGTGCTGTACGTGCTGACAACAGTTGCTAAATAGCAACTAGTCGCGCATCTTCAGCCATTCGGTATCGTCGCGCCCCAAGGCCTTTGCGCGCTTCGATATCCATAACGGAGTCTCCATTGGCAGACCCGCTTCGATATCTGCCACCATCTGACCATTTTCATCCCACATGTGGCATGTATTGAGGTTCATCGCGTATGAGCGCTTGCGCTGTTCTGCAGTGGACGCGCTATCAGATTCTTGAGTACCAAGTGCATTACCGACTCGCATTGACCAACCACTTTGAATAGCAACCGGAGCCATGGCGGCGAGCAACGCGCCGATGTGCGTACAGCCGCGCGGTCCACCAAATAGGTCTTTCACTTGTTTGTTGAACCCACGAGCAATAGAAAGGCCAACAAGCTTTTGATAGTCAGGTTCTATGTCTGTGCAATGAGTGTGAGGGCGCTCGTGGAAGGTGACGCTAACTTTTTGAATAACAAACATGGGGAAACTGATTTCAAGATCAACAACCATGTGGTGCACCCACAACGGGTCCGGATCGCCGGACAAATATAAACCTGCAGGCTTCTCATCGCATACAACTCCGCGTAATAGGAAAAGGTCATCGCTCATCTTGTACGTACGCGCTTCGTAGAAACGAGTGTGGATAAGTTCGCCACCCTCAGGGGCAGCAGGGAAATAATCACGAGTTGACACGCCTTCTACTGTGGCAGAAGGGGTCCATAGAGAGCGACTCGAACATAGCAAGAGGTGCTCTTTCCGGCGTGAATCAGGCAGACTGATGACATGTCATCGCTTAAAGACGCCCTCAAATCAGATCTCACTGCCGCTATAAAAGCGGGAGACAACATGTTGAAGTCCACATTGCGCATGGCCATTGCTGCCGTAATGAATGCTGAAGTTGCTGGTTCTGAAGCAGTTGAGCTGTCTGATGATCAAGTGTTGAAAATCTTGCAGGCAGAAACAAAGAAGCGTCTTGAATCTGCAGAGATCTACCAACAAGCAGGTCGCACGGAATCTGCTGCCCAAGAATCGGCTGAAGCAGAAATTCTTTCGCGTTACCTTCCTGCCGCAATGAGTGACGACGAGCTACTTTCCATTGTGAACGAAGAAGTTGCAGCAGCAGTCGCCGCAGGCAATGAAGGCGCAAAAGCTATGGGGCTCGTTGTGAAAGCAGTTCGTGGTCGCGCAGGCTCAAGTGCTGATGGTGCAAAGATTGCTGCTCTTGTGAAGAGCGCGCTCGGCTGATGGCATCGTCAACGCAGGGTCCTGACGTTGCGCCCGTATCTTCAACAATGCAACGAACTGTTGAGGCGCTGCGTCGCACGATGAAGGCGATTTATCACGTGCACCCAGAGCATGACAGTGAAGACATCGCATCTGTCGCAGAGCAGTTAGAAAAAGAAATAGTTGCGGCTGGCACCATGGGTCTTGGTCAACCATCGCTTGAGCGCCATACGCGTAATCCGCTGAACGGCGCAATGAATCCGATGGCACCGCCGATGACTTTTGAATATGGCGAAAAGAGCATTACGGCCAAAGTTCGCTTCCACGAGGGGTACCAAGGACCTCCTGCATGTGTACATGGGGGAATCGTGGCTGCGCTTCTTGATGACGCATTG
>JANQYF010000039.1:31090-54956 GCA_030729045.1 Ilumatobacteraceae bacterium | reverse complement strand
AAGCCCGCCGCCAGCGTTCGTCCTGAGCCAGGATCAAACTCTCCGTCAAGAACTACCGATTTGCATCGGGATCGTTCTGGAAAGTCCGTGGGCCTCGGGGGGAATAACCCCAAAGACCCAGTTCCTAACTTATTGTTTTTTTTGTTTGTGAGATGGATTGGAATCCATCTCGAATTGACAGGCAATATCGACGACCGAAGTCGCCTTACTGCCCGCACTGTTGTTCAGTCTTCTCTTCTGTTTTCAAGGAGCTAATGCTCTCGGCATGTACCCCGAAGGGCAGTGATACCGACCCCCAAAAACACGCATGCGCGTTAGAGGGGCGAGTTGCAATGCTAACGGCGCCTTAGACCCACTTCCAACACGGGTTTCAGAGAAATCCGGCAGTCTTTACATCTGTGGACAACAGGCCGTTTCAGGCCAGAGTCAGCACGTGATACGTGGTCTTGCCCTTACGAACCAAGACCCATCGATCATGAAGAATCCCTTTGCTGGCAAGGGTTTCACCCTTTTCTAGGGTCTGACCATTGACCTTTATTCCGCCCTGTTCGACAGAGCGACGCGCGTCACTAGTGCTGCTGGCAACACCAGAACGGGCCAAAAGCCCAAAGACATCTTCCAGTTCTTCACGTGTAACAACTGAATTAGGAACCTCTGAAGCAACTGCCTGCAAAGCCTCGCGAGTTGCGCCATTTGGGTCTCCCCCAAAGAGAATTTCCGCTGCAGCTTCTGCATCACGTGCAGCATCAGCACCATGCACCAAGACGGTTAGCTCTGTTGCAAGTGTTCGTTGCGCAAGTCGCTTACCGGGATCAGACAAATGTGTTGCAAGCAATGCAGAAACTTCTCCCATTGATGCAAGTGAAAACTGCGGCAAGTACTTCACAACATCAGCGTCTGCCATTTGCATCCAGAACTGACGGAATTGATATGGCGATGTGCGTTGCGCATCTAACCACACTGCACCGTCTGCAGTTTTACCAAACTTAGTGCCATCACTTTTTGTAACGAGTGGCCACGTTGCGCCGAATGCACTGCGCGACAACGACTTACGAATCAGATCAATTCCTGCCGTGATGTTTCCCCACTGATCTGAACCACCCATTTGTAATTCCACATCATGATTAGCACAAAGATGCCTGAAATCATTGGCTTGTAGCAACATGTAGCTGAACTCTGTATACGACAAACCATTCTCTGAATTCAAACGATTCTTCACAGACTCTTTCGCCATCATCTGATTAACAGTTATGTATTTGCCAACGTCGCGCAAGAAATCAAGTGCACTAACTCCGGCAGTCCAATCAGCATTGTTAACAAGAGTTGCTGCACTTTTACCAGGAGAAAAATCTAGAAGACGCGATAACTGATTCTTAATTTGCAACACATTGTGTTCAAGCGTTTCTCTATCAAGAAGATTACGTTCTTCACTTTTTCCAGACGGGTCGCCGACCATTCCGGTTGCACCACCAGCGAGCGGAAAAGGACGATGCCCTGCAAGTTGAAAACGACGCAGAGTTAACTGACCAAGAAGGTGCCCAACATGCAACGAATCTGCTGTTGGGTCAAAACCTACGTAAATACCTATTGGACTTGCATCAAGCCGCGTTGACAGAGCCGACGCATCAGTGGAGTCATGGATGAGTCCACGTGCGGATAGGTCTGAAAACAAGCCAGGAGAAGTCACAGACAAAGTCTTACACGGCTGCACCATTGCGGCCTGCACTAATATCGTTTCATCAGTTCGTCGTCTTCATCGCCAGGAAATATGAGTTTGTTCGACGGTGACGAGATGCTGCGGGCTCTCCTACAGCAAGCTGAATCCTGCCGCTCTCTCGGCTCCCCCATGTACAGCGACCTCTTTACTGATTTAGCAGCCGACTATGCAGACGGAGGACGCACGTACGCACTTCTTGCCGGACGCAGCCTTCGACCCGTGCATGACGCAGTGCCACTTCGGCTTGCGGGCGCCATTCATCGAGTGGTGCTGCAGGGAAAAGATGACCGACTCGCACGTCATTATCCAAGTGTCGGCGGTAAACCTGCTGAGGATTTTACTGCCGATTTCATTGGCTATATGCGTGACCACCTGGAAGATATTGAAAGTGGTCTAGCAACGCAGGTTCAGACAAATGAGGTTGGACGTAGCGTCGTTCACCTTGTCTTAAGTCATTGGCTCACAACGCTTGGAGTCGAACAATTCAATCTCTTGGAGATTGGTGCAAGTGCCGGACTGAACCTTAACTTTGACAGTTTTTACGGATGCTTTGGACAGTTACGAATGGGTGACCCGAGTTCTTCACTTCGTTTTATGGGCGACTGGTTCTCAAACGCGCCTGATGTACCGCGCATAGGCGCGACTGCAATTAGTAAACGAGGGTGCGACATCTCCCCCATTGATGTCACACAACCTGACGATGAAGCCCGCTTGTTGTCATTCGTATGGCCAGACCAACGACTCAGACTCGAACGACTCCGTCACGCAATAGCTATCGCCAAAACACACCGCCCGATTGTTGACGCTGCATCAGCTGACGAGTGGATTGCGCAGCAACTTGCACGACCTAGTGGTCAAGCAACATTGATTTTTCACTCAATTGTTTGGCAATACCTCGGGACTGAAACACAGAACAAACTGAAGCTAGCGATCCATGTCGCCGGAAAGTCCGCCACGGCTGCCGCCCCACTTGTGTGGGCACGAATGGAACCAGCAGGCCCAGTTGCAGATATTCAAGTTGACCTATTTGACGGCACCAGTGCCGAACCACATCACTTTCGCTTGGCCGAGATTGGATATCACGGCCAAAACATGAACTGGCTTTAGCTCAATGCGCGACGCACAACTTCAGGCACAGGGGCTGGTTGCGGAGCACCTGGCGTAACACTGACATAGGTGATGATGCAATCAAACACCTGCTCGCCATTCACAGTCATGTCGACTGTGACGTCGAATGAAGTGTTTCCCCACCGCGAGACTGAACAGGCGGCGTGAATAATGTCTGTGTATTTCGCGCCCTTATGCCATGTACCGGTTGCCGTCTTCAACATGAAGTCAAAGCCGACTGCTATGAGATCAACGTCTGAAATATCCTTACCAAGTTCGTCAGCAAGTCCTTGACGCACAAACTGCGCGACGGCATCGTCTGCGTAGATCCAATAATTGGCGTTGAAAACAACGTTCTGCATGTCGCACTCGTTGTAACGAACCCGGAAGTCTTGAACAAATGTCATGCCAAACGCGCCTCTGCACTACGGATAGCTTCCATCAGTCGCGCCTTCTGGTCTTTCGCTGCGAGTGGACCGGATGCACCAGGCGACTGACGACGCTCAACCGATATCCCAGGACCAAAAAGCGAAACGGCATCAGGTCCGAAAGATTCATGACCACGAACAATGTCAACCATCGGAACATTCGTGGCGATGGAGTCACGCACAATCTTGCCGACAATGGAGTGGGCCTGACGGAATGGTGTTCCCCGGTGCACAAGCCATTCAGCAAGATCAGTTGCTACTAGAGCTTCTTCATCAGCGCCCTTGATCATCTTGTCTGTTTTGAATGTGGCGGTCTTAATCATGCCGTTTACCGCGATGAGCGCCCGACGAATTTGATCTACGGAATCAAAAAGAGGTTCTTTGTCTTCCTGCAAATCCCTGTTGTACGCAAGAGGAAGACCCTTCAACATCGCAAGAAGACCAGTGAGGTTTCCGATGAGTCGACCAGCTTTTCCACGAGCCAATTCAGCGATGTCAGCATTCTTTTTTTGCGGCAACATGGACGAACCAGTTGCATACGCATCATCAAGCACAGCAAAGCCGAACTCAGCACTGGTCCACAAGACCCACTCTTCACCGATACGTGAGAGGTGAACACCAAGCAGGGCTATATCAAACAGAATTTCAGCAACGAAGTCTCTGTCAGATACTGCATCAAGAGAGTTTGCGAAAGTGGTTCCGAATCCCATGGTCTCAGCGGAATGCGTCGGATTAATTGGCAAGGACGAACCTGCAAGAGCGCCAGCACCTAGTGGAGAGACATCGAGACGCGCAAGTGCATCAGAGATTCTGTCGACATCACGAAGCAATGCCCATGAATGCGCACGCAGATGATGTGAGAGAAGTACTGGTTGAGCATGCTGTACGTGTGTGTACCCAGGCATTCTGACTGGTGGAGTACTGGCATCTGCTTCAACAGCACGTTCTTCCAACGTGTTCACCAAAGCGAGCACATGTGAAGCAACGATTGCGACTTCACGTTTGCACCACAACCGAACGGCCGTAGCGACCTGATCGTTCCTGCTGCGCCCTGTATGAATACGAGCACCTGGCTCCCCTGCAATCTGGGTGACACGACGCTCGATGGCTGTGTGAATGTCTTCATCAGTTGCTTCAAATACAAATATTCCGTTTGAAAATTCGTCACCGACGCTCTGCAATGCAGCGAGCACAGACGCACCGTCTGTTTCAGACATCAGACCCACAGAAACCAACATGGATACGTGTGCATGCGAACCAACGATGTCGTCACGCCATAAACGCTGATCGAAGGACAAACTTTCTGTATATGCCATCAAGTCGTCAGCTGGGGCAACGTCGAAACGTCCGTGCCACAGTGCAGCACCTTCAGAAACCTTTTTGTCAGACATGAGCTGCGCCCTTCTTTCGTGGAATGCCGCCAGTGGCGTCTGTAACGCCCGAGAGCGACCGTAACTGTTCGGCGAGACCTGTGCCACCAACTTCTTCAGTAGCGACACACATGATCGTGTCATCACCAGCAACCGTGCCTAACAGTCCGACGAGACCGCTGCGGTCAAGTGCGGATGCAACGACGTGCGCACAACCAGGAGGCGTGCGCACGACAACAAGATTTCCGCTTGATGTCACTTCAGCAACCCATTCAGCCATGACACGGCGCAATTGGTCAGATGGCGCGACACGAGCAGGTGCATATTCGGCGATTGCGTAGATGGACTCCCCGCCTGCAATACGAATCTTTACAGCACCGAGTTCTTCAAGGTCACGTGAAATTGTGGCCTGAGTAGCTTCGATGCCCTGTTCCTTCAAAAGCTCTTGAAGATGCGGCTGGCTGGACACGTTGTCGTGTGCAATCAATCGAGTCACCATTTGTTGGCGTTGTTGTTTGCTGCTCATGACTTCTCCATCACCCAAGCAAGGGCTCCTCTAGCTGCAGTAAGCCTGTGATGACCCTGCTGAATGACAACACTGTTCGGACCATCAAAGACCTCTGCTGACACTTCTTCGCCACGATGCGCTGGCATGCAATGCATGAACTTCGCATTAGGTGCAGCCAAAGCCATAAGAGGCGCATCGACGCAGTACTTAGAAAAGATCTTGCGACGCATTGCGGATTCTTCTTCTTGACCCATGGAGATCCAGGTGTCTGTATGGACGACATTGGCTCCAGCAATGGCTTCTTGCGGAGATGCGCTTTGGCGGACATTGCCACCGAGCGATGCAAGACGTGCTAATTCATCATCATCAGCGTCGTATGCGGAAGGACAACCGAGCGAAATAGCTCCGCCCAACAGACAAACAGCTTCTGCCAGTGACCGAGCAACGTTGTTGTAGTCACCGATGTAGGCGACAGTTGACTGCGCAATCGCACCGACATGTTCTTCCATCGTGATGATGTCAGCAAGGGCTTGAAGCGGGTGAGATGAATCGCTCAACATATTGATGACCGGCACTTCAGAAACAGCTGTCATTCGTTCAATAAATGAATGACGAAACACGCGTGCTGCAATGACTGAGTGATAGCCAGCCATGATGCGGGTGACGTCTTCAACTGATTCACGTACATCGAGACCAATCTCTTCACCTCTCGTATACACGGGGTGCCCACCTAGTTGAACAACTGCCATCTCCATGGAGTGACGAGTCCTGTTAGATGGTTTTTCAAAGATGAGCGCGACACCCTTGCCGGATAATGCAGGCTTCGGAGCATTCAATGACAAGTCCAGGATGTGACGGAGTTCTGCAACTGAAAGCGATGCAATATCTACAAGATGACGTGTCATGACAGAACCTCTGCAATAAGTGCGACTGCTTCGTCAATCTCTGCATCGCTCACGGTCAAAGGTGGAGCAAGGCGCAATGTTGTGGCGTTTACTGCATTCACAATGAGTCCCTTTTCTAGTAATTGCTTGTAGACGTCTCCGGCAACTAGGCCTTCAACCAGTTGCGCGCCGAGCAAAAGACCGGCGCCACGTACAGATTCGACCTTCGGGATTGCCAGCAGACCTTTAGTTAGACGGGCACCTTGACGTACGGCCAATTCGTCTGCATGGAGTCTCTTCATTTCTGAGATCACTGCAGACACTGCTGCAGTTGCAAGTGCCGTACCGCTGTATGTGGAACCGTGATCGCCTGGCTGCAACACTGCAGCGATATCGCGGCGCGCCCATAGGGCACCAACAGGCATTCCGTTGCCCATTCCCTTTGCCATTGTCACAGCATCAGGCGAAATACCGGCATGTTCAAACCCGAACCATTTTCCTGTTCGGCAAAACCCTGTTTGTACTTCGTCAATGATGAGCAATAGTCCGCGCTCTTTACATAGTTGCTGAACAGCCTGCAAATACGCAGGGTCAGCTGGGATGACTCCCCCTTCGCCTTGAATCGATTCGAGCATGACAGCTGCAACGGTCGGGTCAATTTGCGCTTTCAGTGACTCAATGTCACCAAATTCGCAATAACGAAACCCATCTGGCATTGGCTGGAATACTTCGTGCTTTGCAGGTTGACCCGTGAGCGCCAACGCACCGAGAGTGCGGCCATGAAAGCTGCCATACGCAGACACGATGGCGTGACGACCACGGCCACCAAACTTACGTGCCAGCTTTATCGCGGCTTCGTTTGCTTCAGCACCTGAGTTACAAAAAAAGACTTGGCCATCACCAGCGCCAGCGTCATGCATTAGCCCGGATATTTCAACTGCAGCTTTTGTTGCGACAGTGTTTGCAAAAAAGTTCGATACATGAACCAGTGTGTTTGCTTGATCTGCAATGGCCTTAGCGATGACAGGGTTTGCGTGACCTAAAGACACGACTGCTATGCCGCTAAGGAAGTCGAGATATCTCTTGCCGTCAACTGACCACAGTTGAGTACCTTCACCCTTCTCAAACATTTCAGCAGGAGCCCCGAAGACTGGAATGAACGGGCAATAGTCATGACCCTTGTTTGCAGCAATTGCTTTTTCATTTTCTAAAAATTGATGTGACATCAGTTGACCCCCGTAATCATGGTGCCGACACCTTGGTCGGTGAAAAGTTCTAATAACAAAACGTGTGCAATCCGGCCGTCAAGAATGTGTGCGCTCTTGACGCCACCTTTTACAGCCTGCATGCAGCTTTCGATTTTGGGAATCATTCCCCCAGAAATAGTGCCGTCAGCAATCAGTGCGCTCAGATCTGTCACAGATATCCGCTGAATCAGAGATGACGCATCATCAATGTCTTTGCGCAAACCTGCAATGTCTGTCAGATAAATGATCTTCTCGGCACTCAACGCCTCGGCAATTGCTCCAGCTGCGGTATCAGCATTTACGTTGTACGGCTGACCATTCACGTCGACTCCAACTGTGGACAAAACCGGCACTAGACCATCAGCCAACAAGCCTTCTATGACGTGTGTACGAACCCGTTCAATATCCCCGACAAACCCCAGTGATGTATCGCGAGGAACACACTGCAATGTGCGCCCATCTTCACCTGAAAGACCTACGGCCACATTTCCGTGCGTGTTGATGGCGCTCACAATTTGAGGATTGACTTGGCCATTAAGAACCATCTGGACAACTTCCATGGTTGCAGCATCTGTAACCCGGAGTCCATTAGAGAAGGACGACTCAATGTTCAAACGAGTGAGCATCTCATTGATTTGAGGGCCACCACCATGAACAACGACCGGACGAATACCAACCGTATGCATGAGGACAATGTCTTCAGCAAAAAGCGATAACGCATCATGTTCAGAAGTTCCGGCGATGGCATTGCCACCGAATTTCACAACAACTGTTTTTCCGGCGAATCTACGAATATATGGCAAGGCCTCTACAAGTACGTGCGCAGTTGATAATGAACTCATGGGTATACGCCCACATTTGACAGGCCAGATGATTCAGGTAGTCCTAAGGCAACGTTCATTGACTGCACTGCCCCGCCGGATGCACCCTTGGCCAAGTTGTCAAGCGCGGCAATCACCATTACATACCCAGTACGTTCATCGAAACGTGCGGTTATGTGAACACTGTTTGAACCGAGCGTTGCTTTTGTAGAAGGACTGCTTGGCCGCACCACGATGTATTGCTCGTTTTTATAGAACGTGGCAATAGCTGCCAACAAGGACGCTGTGGTCGGTGCATCACCTTGGGGCCTTGCATAACAGGTCGCCAGAATTCCGCGATTCATAGGTGCAAGGTGTGGCGTAAACAGAACTTGTGCGCCAGTCACCTGTTCAATCTCTGGCGTATGCCGATGATCGAGCAGACCATAAGCGGTGAAATCTTCATCGATAGTTGAGAACATCGACGAGTGCTTCAGTGCTCGACCTGCGCCGCTCACACCTGAGGCAGCATCAACGATGACACCTGTCGGATTAACAATCCCCGACCGAACCAAAGGCGTCAACGCCAATGATGCAGCAGTCACATAACAACCAGGTGTCGCGATGAGTTTCGCCCCAACCAATTGAGACCGATATAGCTCTGGCAGTCCGTACACCGCTTGAGCAAGGAGCTCAGGTTGCGTGTGTTCAAATCCGTACCAGGTTGGGTACAGGGATGAATCTTTGAGTCGGTATGCCGCCGACAAGTCGATGACGACTCCGACT
The DNA here is from genome assembly GCA_030729045.1 of Ilumatobacteraceae bacterium. Lineage (GTDB taxonomy): Bacteria > Actinomycetota > Acidimicrobiia > Acidimicrobiales > Ilumatobacteraceae > UBA2093. The sequence goes on along the minus strand of JANQYF010000039.1, from coordinate 46,109 downwards.
GTGCCTACCAACTGAGGAGCAATCTCTAATGCCGCCTCATGAGGCACACCCAAAAACACAGCATCAAGACCTGCAAACCTGTCTGCGCTGAATTCTTCGAACACGAGGTTCGGATACGCGGCGGCCAATGACGGGTACAGAACGCTGGCCAATGTGCCCGCCTGTGAGTCTCCAGTAGCGCAAACCACTTCTACTTCTGGGTGCGCAGCACACAGCCGCAACAGCTCTGCGCCTGTAAATCCCGATGCTCCGATGATGCCTACTCTGACCATAAGTGTATTATGATACGGGTAAGTGAATGATTATGCAAGCATCAATCTGGCGCCAGGGAGCCTCCTCGTAGCCACTCCAGACATGAAGGACCCTCATTTCGCACGGGCTGTCATCCTTCTCATTGCCTACACGTCTGAGGACGGAGCAATGGGCCTGATCTTGAATAGACCACTGACGGTTGACCAAATGGACTCCCATTCCCCCATCGCTTCATGGATGGAATCATCACAGTCTCCGTCAACAATCTTTCTCGGTGGGCCGGTGGAGCCAAACGGTTATATCTGTATGACTCCCGATAGTTCAGCTCTATCAGGGCTTCGCTCGGTCGACATCGAGTCCATAAGCCCAGTTCATCTCGATGGCCCTCATCGCGTGTTCCGTGGCTATTCCGGCTGGGGCACAGGACAACTGGAAGATGAAGTGACGTTCAACAGTTGGTACATCGTTCCGTCGCAGTCAACTGATGTGCTTACGACTTCACCAGACACTTTGTGGAACGACGTGCTTCAACGACAAGAAGGCCCTTTGAAAAAACTTGGGCTATTTCCCGTAAACCCCGAAGTGAATTAAGCGCGAAGAGTGGCGCCGGCTTTAGTAGCCGCAGCAACGCAAGCCTTCTGAAGATCAGCTAATTCCGATTCAGTCAGTGTTGCTTCAACGCCTTGAACTCGCAAACGGAACGCCAGGCTGCGAAAGCCTTCAGCAACTCCCTTGCCGCGATACACATCGAACAAGTTGATACTGACCAGTTGCTTTCCTGCTGCTTGGCGCAACGCACGTTGCAGTGTTGAAGCTGGAATTGAATCTTCCACCACGAAAGCAAGATCTAGGTCACTTGAGGGATATCTGTTGATGTCTTTTGCCTGCACCGGCTTCGGCTCTTCATTAAGGATGACCGACAAATCAACTTCAAGAACACTGACACGGCCTTCGATTCCAAGAATGTCGAGAACAAGCGGATCGATTTCGCCAACTACACCCACGACTTTCTTGCCGCGAGCAAGAGTTGCAGAACGACCTGCGTGCAGACCAGCAGGAATACGTGATTGATCAAGTTGCGTACCAACAGAGAGCGCATCACAGATTGCATTCCACTGCGCCAATGACGTCTCAACATCGCCGCCGGCAACAACAATGATCAATTGCTCAGTCTCATCAGGTAGTTGCTGATCTGACTTCGGATACACATGTCCGATTTCCCACAGCCCAATTTGAGGTGCACGATGAGATTGGTTGTACTTCAACGAACGAAGAATTCCGGGCCGTAACGACGTACGAAGAATTGATTCTTCTGCAACCAACGGATTAGCAATTCGCAAGACGTTGTCTTCAGGAAGACCAACAGTTGCGAGATCTCCTGCAGCAAGGAACGGAGAAGGCATTGCTTCATCGAGCCCTAGCCCAACAAGAACTCGGCGCAAGATTCGACGACGCGCTTGCATATTTGACAACCGCCCATGAACGGTTGAATTAGGAACGGTCTTGCCAATGTTGTCGTAACCGAAATGTCGAGCAACTTCCTCAATCAAATCAACATCTTGTGTGCAGTCAGGTCGCCATGTAGGGACAATTGATGTCACCACATCACCCTTGATAGTCGTCACAAAGCCAATTGAATTAAGAATCGAGACAATGCGATCCGATTCAATACGCACTCCGAGCAAGGCTTCAATGCGCTTGACGGAAACATCTACCGAAACCGGAACTGGACACGATGCTGTTTGCACCACGGTGGCTCCGGCATGAAGAGTTGCATCAGGGCACGTCTCGCGAAGGATTGTGACAAACCGTTCAGCAGTTTGTTGCCAAGCGTTCGGATCTGTTCCACGTTCGAAACGAATTGATGCTTCAGATCGAAGACCATGTCGAATGGCTGAATAACGAATCGGATCTGGCGAGAACCAAGCGCTTTCAATTGCAAGCGTTGTGGTCTTGTCAGTGATCTCTGAGTGAAGATCACCCATGACACCAGCAAGCCCAACACCGACATTGTTTGCTCCGTTGCAAATCAACAGGTCGTGAGCGTGCAGATTACGAGTTTGACCATCAAGCGTTGTAAGAGTCTCCCCCTCATTGGCTAGACGTATACGGAATGAAGATACAACGTCAGCGTCATAGGCATGATTTGGCTGGTTAGTCTCAAGCATCACCAAGTTCGAAGCATCAACGACATTATTGATTGAACGCATTCCAAGATGTGCAAGCCGACTGGCCACCCATCGCGGAGACGGACCGACAGAAGCGCCACTGATGTAACTGATTGTGAACGACCCACATTGCTCGGGAGCGTCAATAACGACATCTAATGATTTGTTGCTACCCGAAGATGCTGCGGCAATTCGCGGTCCGCGTAGCGGCACACCGAAATGGGCTGCAAGATCACGGGCTACTCCGAGATGACCCCAGCAGTCAGCACGGTTGCGTGTGAGGTCAAGATCAAAGATGACATCGTGCTCAATGCCGAGTACTTCGAACGGACTTACCCCAAGAGGTGAATCAGTAGGAAGAATCAGGAGACCAGCCGACTCATCACTGAGTCCGAGCTCAACTTCTGAACACAACATGCCTTCAGAATCAATTCCGAGAATTCCTCGCCGAGCAATCTCCATACCGTTTGGCATGGTGGTTCCTAACGTGGCCAACGGAACAATGTCACCTGGTTGCATGTTTGTAGCACCACACCACACATGACGTTCTTCGCCATCGCCAGCATCAACGAAACAACGCGTCACTTTGGCGGCATCAGGATGCTTCTCCATGCGCACGATGCGCGCAGTAACGACACCTGGAATTGGCACACCAACAACATCCATCTCCTCGACAGCAAGACCGAGCGAATTGAGCGCCAGTGCAACAGCGTCGGGATCGTTTGGCAGATCAGCCATCTCACGAAGGATTGACAGAAGAACTTTCACGAGAATTGCTCCGTGAAGCGAACATCATCGGAATACATATCGCGAATGTCGTTGATTCCGTGGCGTTCCTTAGCCATGCGGTCAATACCGAATCCGAATGCAAATCCGCTCCACTCGTCTGGGTCTAAGCCGCCAGCTCGTAGAACATGCGGGTGCACCATTCCGCATCCGCCAAGTTCAATCCAGGTTCCGTCGTGGCGGCGAATATCGAATTCGGCACTTGGTTCAGTGAATGGAAAATATGAAGGACGCAAACGAGATGTGAAACCAGGTCCAAAGAAAGCCTTCGTGAACGACTCAATAGTGCCGGCAAGGTCTGCAAACGTGATGCCTCTGTCAATGACGAGGCCCTCGATCTGATGAAAGACAGGCATGTGTGTGGCGTCTGGCGTCTCTTTGCGAAACACACGACCAGGCATGACTGCATAAATCGGCGGTGGCCAATCTTGCATAACTCGAATCTGTACTGGTGAAGTATGTGTGCGCAGGACAACGCTTCCGTCTACGTCTGACTCAACAAACAATGTGTCCCACATACTGCGTGCAGGGTGCGACGGAGGCATGTTGAGCGCTTCAAAATTGTAAAAGTCAGTTTCCACTTCAGGTCCTTCGGCAATCTGAAAACCAAGCCCAATGAATACATCTTCCAGACGTTCCATTGCTTGCGTCACTAAATGCATGCGACCAAGACGACGCTCGACATTTGCCGACATAGCAACCTCGGTCATATCAACACGCTCGGATTCAATCTGACTTGAGAATTCTGCAGCACGCAATTCACGCGAACGGCCATCAGTGGCAACGCCAAGAGCAGCGAGCGCATCATTCACCAACTGACCCAACTCTTTTCGTGCTTCAATGTCTGCCACTTTTCCTAGCGAAGACTTAATCGAGGCAATGGGTCCCTTTTTGCCAGTCAAAGCCGAAACAACTGTTCGCAATTGATCAGAGGTAGTGGCTTCGCGTATTTGGACAATGCCATCAGCAAGAGCCTGGGCTAGTTGCCCGTGTTCGGGAGTTGATGCAGATGTCATAACGAAGGAAACGCTACTCCCCGACTACAGATCTCACGGGGAGCATTAACCGCGAGCGTGGGCGATATGCATTGCAATGACCGTGCCGGCCATAGCAACGTTCAGGCTTTCAGAACGGCCGACCTGCGGGACAGTGACCCACAAATCAACATGAGATTCAGGGTCAAGACCGCGTGCCTCGTTGCCGAGAACGACACCGATAAGACCGCTGAGGTCTGCTGAATAGATTGACTCTGGATTCAGACCAGCATCATTGTTGTGAGATGTTGTGCCGAAGAGCCTGACGCCAGCCATCTGTAATTGGTCAAGTGAATCAATCTGCCAAATCGGAACGTGCAACATTGCACCTGCCGACGCACGAAGAACTTTTGGTGACCACGGATCAACCGTGGAGCCAACGAGAACTACACCACTTGCACCGGCTGCTTCTGCACTACGTACCAATGTTCCGAGGTTGCCTGGGTCAGCCACTTCTACAAGAACCAGTAGCCAGTCAGAAGATGAAAACGACAATGGACGACCAGCAGGCATTTCGCACACTGCCATGATTCCCCGTGGCGACTCTGTGTCGCTAACTGAGTTGAAGGTCCGCTCATCGAGCACATGCGTGTACACGCCAGCTGCTTCATAACCGTCGTAATCATCGCGAACGAATTGATCGACCAGCACAAAACCAGCGGCAACAGCCTCTGCTACGAGAGTAGGTCCTTCAATGACGAAGGAACTTTCTTCATAACGAACACTGCGACGCCCGATGAGGCGTCGCAGTCGTTGAACCCGAGGGTTTGCTGAAGAGAGTGGAAGCCGGCTCAGGCGAGCGCAGCCTTTGCAGCCACGACCAACGCCGAGAATGCTGCTGCATCAAACACAGCAAGATCTGCCATGACCTTACGGTCAACTTCAATTCCAGCTGCATTCAGACCAGCGATAAAGCGGCTGTATGAGATGTCGTTCTGACGGCATGCAGCGTTGATGCGCTGAATCCACAGACGACGAAACTCGCCCTTCTTTGCGCGACGGTCACGAAATGCATATTGACCTGAGTGCAATACCTGCTCGTTAGCTGCGCGGAATGAACGGCTCTTATTTCCGTAATATCCGCTTGCCTTCTCGAGGATTGCCTTGTGCTTCTTGCGGGCATGTACGGCCCTTTTGACTCTTGCCATGGTGTTACCTTCCTAAATCTTTCCTGTATCGATTAACGCATGCCCAGCAGGCGCTTGATGTTCTTGGTATCGCCGGGATGCACGTCTGTGGTTCCTGCGAGACGACGGGTACGGACACTCGACTTCTTTTCGAACAAGTGCTGACGGTTGGCTTTTTGACGGCGCAACTTTCCTGTTCCCGATACTTTGAAACGCTTTGCAGCGGTCTTGTTTGTCTTCATCTTTGGCATGTCGTGTTTCCTCTATTCCTGTACTTCTGATGTTTCTTCTGGTTGAACCACATTTTCAACAACTGGTGCTGATTCCTGTGGCTCGTCCTTATCTGACGATTTCTTGACTGGCTTCTTGTCTGGTGAAAGAACCATTGTCATATTTCTGCCTTCAAGTCGCGCCTGGGTTTCCACCTTGGCAAGCGATCCGAGTTGTTCGAGAGCTGCATCAAGGATTTTGGCGCCCAATTCAGGGTGCGCTACCTCGCGGCCACGAAACTGCAGAGTTACTTTCACTTTGTGTCCGTCTTCGAGGAAATCACGCATGTGACGAACCTTGGTATCGAAGTCTCCCTTTCCGATCTTTGGTCGGAACTTCACCTCTTTCACGGTGACGTGGGTTGTCTTCTTACGAGATTCCTTCAGCTTTTGTGCTTCTTCGTAACGGAACTTGCCGTAATCCATGATGCGGCACACTGGCGGATTTGCAAGCGGAGCGACTTCGACAAGGTCGAGATCTAACTCGCGAGCAAGGACTAGTGCGTCAGCCGTGGTGCGAACACCAACTTGGCTGCCATCTGGACCAATGAGGCGAACCTCGCGCGCACGGATGCGTTCGTTGTAGCGCGGTTCACTCGGTGGCGTAACTATGACTGTTCACTTCTAAGCAATGGGCAAGCCCTCCTCTGTATCAATACCGCATGATGCGATATTTTGCGCCAATGCGCAAAGCAGACACAGAGCGACAGAATCGCTCGCCTTCTCGACCTGTCGCAACCTAATGGCTGGACCGGTGGGGGCATATGCCCCACTTCGCTCAGTTGACGCCCGTTAGGGTATCGGCTCATGAGCTCTGACCACACCATGCCAGCAACAGATTCCCCAAAGCCAGAGATGGACGAAGGCACTGCCGAAGCCCTCGAAGCAGTCGCCGAAGCTCGTCGTCGCCTCGCAGAGGTGCCGGCAGCCATCGTTGTGGCCAACCATGCCATGGGACTGTTTGAGTTGGCAGCCATTCACCTGTCTGCGGAGCCGGTTCGCCTATCAGACGCCCAAGTGGCCATAGACGCGCTTGGACTGCTTGTTGATGGCCTCGGAGAGCGCTTAGGAGAGCACCACGACACCCTTGTCGCTGCCCTTGGCAACATTCGCCTGGTATTTGTGCAGAAATCGTCTCCGGCTACACCGAACGAATAGACACAGCCTCTGGGCGCGCTACGCGAAAGCCTGTGCGAAACATAACGGTGCGGCCCACTTCAATCGTGCGAGAACCATCAGCAATCGATACACAATGAAATGGCCAGACAACAGATGCGGAATCTGTGATCTCACCTAAGCCGTGCGCATCACTAAACGATGTCACCGTGCCTGTGAGTTCTTCGCTCAACTCTTCTGACTGCATGAGCTAGTGGATGATTTTTGAAATTGGAATTTCAAGCAAGTCAGAGGCGCCAGCGTCGATGAGATCTGGAATCAATGTGTTGATGCCTCGCTTAGGAACAACAGACTCAACTGCTACGTCACCTGAGGCCAAACGCGACACCGTAGGAGATTTTGCAGCAGGCAGCAGTGCCAAAACCGCATCAAGTGCCGATTCAGCGACATTCAACTTCAACAACACTTTGTCGCGAGCCTCAAGAGTGCCCGTTAGCAATGTCATTAACTGTTCCATGGCGTGACGCTTCACCGGGTCGGCGTACGAATCCTTATTCGCTATCAGTTCCGTATAACTAGTGAGAACGGTGTCAATAATGCGAAGGCCAGAGGCGCGCAGTGCTCTACCTGTTTCGGTGATATCAACAACACAATCAGCGATATCGGGAATCTTGGCTTCACTTGCGCCGTAGCTAAGACGAATATCAGCTTTGATGCCGCGTTCTGCGAAATAACGTCGAGTCATTTCCGGATATTCAGTGGTGACACGTACTCCGTCTTTCAAATCTTTCGCAGACTGAGCAGGTGAAGAGTCTGCAACTGCAACAACAACACGTACTGGCTGAGACGTCGCTTTCGAGTAACGCAGCTCTCCGAGACTGACGACATCACTTGATGTTTCTTCAACCCAGTCGCGACCGGTGATGCCAAGATCAAATAGACCCTCTTGAACATACGAGGCAATCTCTTGCGGACGAAGAATTCTGACTGACTCAACACGAGGATCATCGATTGATGCTTTGTATTCAACAGAAGACGAACGCACCACTGTTAGGTCGGCTGCGTCAAACAGAGCAAGCGTTGCGGTCTCTAACGACCCCTTAGGTAAGACAATTTTCAGCACGAGTTGAGGCTAGCGAGACAACGCTTCAGCACAAGGATGGTTTTACGAAGAGTTAGGAAAATTGAATGATTTCTTGGCCACTGCGACCACGCAACCATGAAGCAGCATCCATCACGGCTTTACCCTCGGGCTGTACAGACACCAGACGAACTGTCCCGTCACTCGTTCCAACTACTCCAGCACCATCGCACTGGCCTGCAGCTAGGTGCGCTGGGTCCTGTAAGGGTTCCGCATGGATGATTTTGAGTCGCTGAGAGCCAATCATTGTGTACGAACGCACAGCTCGGACCCTACGCAACACTTCGATACTTGAAACATTCCAATCGAGACGAAGTTCGTCGGTGCTGACCTTCGTTGCATACGTTGTCTCGCCGTGTTGAGGCTCCCCTGTGCCTAAACCTTCGTTCAATGTGTCTACAAGAAGTTGCCCACCCACTACCGCTAGGTCTTCTGTGAGATTTTCGCTTGTATGAGTTTCCAGTATTTCAATTTCACGTCGAGCAAACACATCGCCAGTGTCAAGAGTTTCCTCGACATTCATGATGCACACCCCAGTACGCATATCCCCCGCCAATATCGCACGTTCTACAGGAGCAGCTCCACGCCAACGTGGCAACAATGAAAAGTGAATGTTGACCATCGGAATGTGAGACAAAACAGATGAAGGAATGATCTTGCCGTAAGCCACTACGACACCAAGTAACTCACGGTGGGAATTTTCCTGTAACCACGTCATGTCATGCGAGACGTCTAAGCCATTGTCTATTGCAACCTGCTTCACAGGACTTGGTGTTGTAGCCGAGCCTCGGCCGCGACGGGCGTCGGCACGAGTAACAACATGAGCTATTTCAAAACCATTTCGAATCAACTCCGACAGAACAGTGGCAGCAGCGTTGGGAGTGCCAAGGAACACGAGAGGTCGAGCCTCACGAGTCATGACTACTTCAATCCGATATGGCGGGTCTCTCCTTCAGAGGTGCCCCCATCAGCAATACGCTTGTATTCCGTCAGCGCTTCTTCACGTTGGTCTGGAGTCATACGTTCGAACATCAAGACCCCATTCAAGTGGTCAAGTTCGTGTTGGAATAAGCGAGCCAATAATTCGTCGGCCTCGATCTGGATTGTGTTTCCACCAAGGTCAACTGCTTCAAGTAACACTTCTTTCGGGCGAAGCATTTCCACATACAGGCCGGGGATTGACAAACACCCCTCGTCGTACACCCACTCGCCTCGTGATTCGACTATGCGAGGGTTCAACAAAGTCACGGGTTCACCGTCGACGTCGTACACAAAAATCTGTTTCTGCACACCAATCTGAGGAGCCGCTAGTCCGAGACCTGGTGCTTGGTACATGGCTTGAAGCATTGCCTGGGACAGGCGCACGATCTTGCCGTCGATATTCTCGACTTGCTCAGCTACTGAAGTGAGAACTGGATCTCCGAAGGTGCGAATGTCATAGGCCACAATCTGAAAGGCTACCTGCGGAGACAACATGCCAAAGAACACCCCCTCACCTTCAGATCCACAGCACTATTTTTCAGAATCGCCACAAGCCGAGTCACGTCGCAAAGAATTTGCTGTCACCGGTGCTGATGGCGAGTTAACGCTTTCCACGGATGCGGGCGTTTTTAGCCAGCATGGCCTCGACAAAGGCACGTCAGTCTTTCTGGAAGTAATGGCTAAACATGATTGCGCGCCGATTGAGCCCGGATCATTTCTCTGCGACATCGGCTGTGGCTCTGGCGCAATTGCGCTCACTCTCGCAGTCCGCTACCCAGCATGCACCATCTACGCGATAGACACAAACAAGCGCGCTCGCGACATTTGCGTAGAAAATGCCGCGCGAAATGGTCTCACAAACGTTGTCGTGAAGGCCCCCGACGAGGTTGACCCATCAATCACGTTTGCAGCAATTTGGTCGAATCCTCCGATTCGCATCGGTAAATCTGCATTGCACGAACTGCTTGAACTGTGGCTTGCGCGACTAGATGCAGATGGAACCGCCTACCTTGTTGTCAACAAAAACTTAGGGGCGGATTCTTTGTCGCAATGGATGACCGATCTGAATTACCCCACCACTCGACTTGCTAGTCGCAATGGGTTTCGTGTTCTTGAGGTTAAAACCACACGTTAGAAACGGTACGGATCAATATGGATACGTACAGCGGTACCGAATTCTTCGCGAAGTAACGCAACTGCAGCGTCAAGTTCAACACGAGATGGTGCACGAAGAAGAAAGGCATCATCATCACGTGCAGTGTTGACCCCGGCCGGCAAAGTGATCTCTGTAATCGATCGAGGGGCCGTGACAGAGACTCGAGCTATGGCGCCGAAAGGCGGAAGGGTCATTGCACGTCTTTGAGCGGAATCATCATCACTCCATTTCTGCAATGCAAGGGACACATTTGGTTGAGACAACGCAACAATTAGTGGGTTATCTACTTGTCGTGTCTGAATCACGAGAGTCCCCTTTGCCCCCACCATGCGTGCTGCCTTCGCAATCATCGAAAGCACTTCATGTGCACCTGTCATTCGAGGAGCTCCCAGGTCGCGATCAATATCAGCGAATACAACGGTGTCTGCCGAAGGTATGCGATGGAGCACTGCCTCGGTACCAATAAACACAGTTCCCTTGCTCCAGTCATCGGGCGAGTCAGATGAAATCTCAATCACAGGGTTGCGAGTTGACGACTGAATCTGAGACACCAATTGAGACACTCCACCACGTGGCACGGTGAATGCTGCACGTCCACACGCCAAACAAACGCCGCCATGGGATTCTTGGCAACGCACACACCACAAATTATTAGCGTCGTCGTATGTCAACAATGACGTGCACGTCGGACACGCCTGAACATGACGACACGACTTGCAGACAATAAGTCGAGCCTTCCCTTTCGTGTTAAGAACACACACTGTTGTATCGCCAGATGTTCCAACAGCTTCCAGCAACTCACTAGAGAGCAATGACTGCGCAACGGGCACATCTGAAAGATTCACAACAACGATCTGGGGCCAACCATTCTTTGCCAGCACATGAACTGTGCTCTCGCTTCGGACATGTAGCGACTGGGCTGATGGGACAGCAGAAGTGCAAATGAAAGGAATTCCAGCCTGACGCGCACGCTCGCTCGCTACTGCTGTTGCATCCCATGCAGGAGAGCGTTCTTCTTTCAACAGTTCATCGTGCTCATCGATGACGACTATTGCAGTTAATTCAGGGCATGGCGCAAAGACCCCTGAACGCGTGCCAATGACTACATCAACCCCGCCACGCGCACTGTCCCATTCATCAGGAACCAATGCAGTGCTCAACCCCTTGCGGCGAAGAAATGCCGCACCCATTGATGCCATTTTCTGTGAAGGACATACAACAAGTACTGGGCCAACAGATGCAAGCCGAAGCACTACCGCGAGTGCAGACAATGCAGGCGGAATAACAAGCAACCCACCGCCCGATTGAAATAGTTCAAACGCAGCATCAGAGACTGCATCTGAGCCGATGTCCTGAGAACTATTTCGACGGCTGTGGACTACTCGCTCTCGCATTCGAGGAGCCGATGCGCTTGACAGCACCGAGCGCCATGACCCCCACCAACGTTCTGAAACCCATTTCGTTAATGGAATTAGTTCAGGTTCAACACCGATCCCCGATACAGACACAATCGGCATGAGGCGTTCAAGCGACACCGCAGAATCACCGCCCTCGCCGTAACGAGAGACAGAAGTAATCCAGCCACCTACGCGACGCCCATTAAGCATGATGCGAATACGCGCACCTACAACAGCTCGATTTTCGAGATCAGTGGGTATGAGGTAATCAAAGACCTTGTCGATACCCGATACGTCCGGAACTACCGACGCAACGAGTGGCGACTGATTGCTCAGAGCTTGACAGCGGCCTTGAAATCAGCCAGACGTGACAAGGCTTCCCAAGTGAATTCTGGCTCTGGACGACCGAAGTGACCATACGCTGCGGTCTTTGCGTAGATAGGACGCTTCAAGTCAAGGTCACGCACGATTGCGCCTGGACGAAGGTCGAATACGTCGCGAACTGCTTTTTCGATTGACTCTTCGCTAACAGTGTTAGTACCAAAAGTTTCAACCAAGATGCTGATTGGTTGTGACATTCCAATGGCGTACGCCACTTGAACTTCACACTTTTCAGCAGCGCCACTGGCAACAACATGCTTTGCAACCCAACGAGCCGCATATGCAGCTGAGCGGTCAACCTTTGAAGGATCTTTACCGGAGAATGCTCCACCACCATGACGACCCATACCACCGTATGTATCAACAATGATTTTGCGGCCAGTAAGACCGGTGTCTGCGTGTGGCCCACCAAGAACAAACTTGCCTGTTGGGTTGATGTAGATCGCGGGATTGTCATCTGCAAACGCGGCAGGAATGATCGGCATGATCACTTGCTCGATCAGGTCTGGGCGAATTTCAGTTTCACGACTCACGCCATCACGGTGTTGTGTCGAGATAAGAACTGTCGACAACTTCACTGGGCGACCGTCAACATATTCAAACGTGACTTGGGTCTTGCCGTCTGGACGAAGGTACGGAATAAGTCCGCTCTTACGCACTTCTGTAAGACGCTCAGCGAGGCGATGTGCCAACCAGATGGGAAGCGGCATGAGGTCAGGAGTGTCATTGCAGGCGTACCCGAACATCATTCCTTGGTCACCAGCACCCTGGCCATTGATGATGTCTTCGCCGCTCTTACCACTGCGCTGTTCTTCACTGATGTCAACGCCTTGCGCGATGTCAGGGCTTTGCGCGTCGAGAGCAACAACAACACCACAGGTGTTTCCATCGAAACCGTATGCTGCGTCGTCGTAACCGATGCGCTTGATTGCGGCACGAGCGATAGCCGGAATGTCAACGTACGCGTCTGTAGTGATCTCACCAGATACAACACAGAGACCGGTGGTCAACAATGTCTCGCACGCAACGCGACTGTGAGGATCAATGGTTAACAACGCATCAAGAACTGAGTCAGAGACCTGGTCTGCCATCTTGTCCGGGTGACCCTCGGTCACGCTCTCAGACGTAAAAGTGAAATTTCTCAAAGGGACTCCTTCATCATTGCGGACGATGAGCCATCCGCACCCGAGACACGCTATCTAATACAGCGGTCGCGATGGTGTGTTTGTCAGCAAGCGGCACTTCAAGGGCCTCCCCTGACGCAAGCAAAATGGTGACCTCATTCGTGTCGTGGCCGAATCCGACCTGATCAGCAGACACATCATTGGCCACAATGAGGTCCAAATTCTTGCGTTTCAACTTGCCCCGAGCGTTATCCACAAGGTTGCTGGTCTCGGCTGCGAACCCCACAAGAATCTGCCCGGCAGGTTTACGTGTTCCGAGGAAACCCAAAATGTCCACTGTCGGTTCAAGAATGATCTGAGGAATGCCTTCATCTTTCTTGATCTTTCCGGCAATTGCCTGGACGGGACGGAAATCTGCAACGGCTGCGGTCATGACCACTACGTCGCTAGATGGCGCATGACATGAAACGGCATCCAACATTTGTTGAGCGGTCTCAACTGGGACGACGGTTATCCCAGCAAGAGTCTGACGATCAACTGTGCTCACAATGGTCACAGTTGCACCACGCTTGTGGGCTTGTTCAGCTATTGCATAGCCCTGTTTCCCACTGGACCGATTGGCAATCACCCGCACTGCGTCAATTGGTTCACGAGTTCCCCCAGCCGTCACCAACACCGACGTTCCCACCAAATCTTTTACAGAACCATTCAGAGCAGTAGTAACTGCCTCGACAATGGTTGCTGTATCGGCCAAGCGACCTGTGCCGATGTCTCCACCAGCTAAGCGACCAGACTGTGGCTCCACAATGATCACGCCACGAGAACGCAACAGCGCAATGTTGTCTTCGACTGCAGGGTGTTCCCACATTTCAGTATGCATTGCCGGGCACAACACAACAGGCGCCCGTGTAGCAATCAAAGTTGCACTAAGAAGATCATGCGATAAACCCATTGCGTAAGCAGCAATCACACGTGCGGTAGCGGGAGCAACGACAATGACATCGGCATTTTGACCTAACCGTGTATGCGGAATTGGCGACGCATCGTCCCACAAACTTGTGTGCACTGGTTCTGATGCAAGCGCAGACACAGTGACAGGTCCAATGAACCGATGAGCGTCCTCGGTCATGATCGGCGCAACGTGCGCACCGGCATCAACTAATTGTCGACACAATTCAACTGCCTTATACGCAGCAATGCCACCAGAGATTCCAAGGACAATAGAACGACCGTGTAGAGAATTCATCACGACTTTCGGGGGGTGTAGAGCGGGATGATCCCGAAAAGCTATTCAGCGTCTGATTCAGCAGCGTCAGCGACAACGTCGCCTTCGACTTCACCAAAGATGGCAGCTGCTTCAGCTTCCATTTCGTCGTATGGCAAACGCTCTACTTTGACAATTTTGTCAGCAGCGATTTCTTCGAATGCAATAGAGAGAGGCTTACGAGCAACAGACGACACCTGAGGCGGGACCATGTGACCAAGACCTTCACCCAATTGGTTGAAGTACGAGTTGATCTGACGCGCACGGTATGAAGCAAGCGTGACGAGGCTGAATTTAGAGTCAACGCGATCAAGCAAACCTTCAATGTTTGGATGAATCATGGAGTCGTTCTGACGGGACATGGTGGACCTCCGAAGTCGCCTAAAGGTTATCGGCGTTCAGCCCGTGCCGCACCGATAATTCCCTGTATCTCAGCGACTGCGCGCTCAAAATCATCGTTAATGACCACTACGTCGGCCAGCACGGCCCCCTCGCGCTCCTCATCGTCTGCTTTACGTAGGCGCTCAACCACATGATGTTCCGGATCTCCGCGGCCCTGCAGGCGACGCTGTTGTTCCTCGCGAGACGGTGGACGCACAAATACAAGAATCGCTTCAGGATGGCTTTGCTTCACTTGCTGGGCCCCATGCAATTCAATTTCAAGAACGATGTCTCGACCTGAGTCGACAGAGGGTCGTGGGGAGCCGTACAGATTCCCTAAGAACTCTGTCCATTCGAGAAATCCACTAGCGGCAATGTGTTGTTCAAATTCTGTTCGCTGCACGAAAACGTATGCGTCATCTGACTCACCTTCGCGTTGAAC
>JANQYF010000039.1:8460-30990 GCA_030729045.1 Ilumatobacteraceae bacterium | reverse complement strand
GGGCCAGATAATCCCCCGCCACCATTACCGAGGGTCCGGCGAGATGTACGAACATCAATCTGCATACCAAGCATGGTGTTCATCACAGTGACAGCAGAGGCTCCAGCATCAGACACTGTTGTTGCGACTTCAACGATTCGGTCTGTGTTTGCGCTCAACTTGGCCCATACAGGCACATGTGACCGAGCACACACGGCTGAAACAATTTGCCCAGCCAGAGACGGGTCATGCGCGATGATTCCGCTTCGTCCCTCAAGGTTCGGACAAGACAAGTTCACTTCAATGGCACTGATTCGATTGCCAGCAGCAACTAATTGTTCGGCTGCCAAAACATACTCGTGAACAGTGCGACCCCAGATACTGGCAACAACAACTGCGCCTTCCGATTCAAGTTTTGGAAGAGACTCGTGAATCCACGACACGACGCCCGGACCTTGCAACCCGACTGCGTTCATCATTCCGCTCGCTGCAACATTCACACGTGGTGACGGGTTGCCGGGCCATGGTTCATGAAACAAGCTCTTTACAACGACTGCACCAAGACGACGCAGTGGCATGTATCCGGAAAGCTCGACATCATTTCCACTTGTGCCAGATGCGGTCATGAATGGATTAGCGAGACTGACTCCCCCAACATTTACGCCACCCATGGCATCGAGATAACGCGCACCGCGCCGCATCGTCATGCCCTGCCGTGATATTCCTGCAGTGATCTCACTTCAACCTCACTTGAGCGTTGCTCCCACAAACCGTTCACTGCAGCCAAGGCAGCTTCAACAGTTGTTACTGACGATACGCCATTTGCATTTGCTGCTTTTCGAATTGCCTCGCCATCTTGACGCGAGCCACGACCGTGAGGAGTATTAACTACAAAACTGATCTCACCATTGGCCACCAATGCAGCGGCGTTCTCAAGAGAAGACCCTTCAATCTCAGACAGCTTGCCGACGATGCGATCAACGGGTAATCCGAACTTGGCCAAGTAGTTCGCAGTGCCAGTTGTGGCTGCCACACCAAGTCCCAGGTCTCGCAATCGCTTTGCAACAACAATTCCCGCTGGCTTGTCGCCATCATTGAAGGACAAGAACACGGTGCCTGAAGTGGGCAGCACGGTTCCGGCAGCAGTCTGTGATTTAACAAACGCTCGACCAAAGGTTCTATCGATGCCCATCACTTCACCCGTTGAGCGCATTTCTGGCCCGAGAGCAGTATCAACTTCAGGGAAGCGATTAAAGGGCAGTACCGCTTCTTTGACAGACACGTGACCGCCAGTTACCGGCGGAACCAGTAATCCTTCAGTGCGCAGTTCAGCAAGCGTTGCACCAAGCATGACACGACTAGCAACCTTGGCCAATGGCACACCTGTGGCTTTAGCAACGAACGGAACCGTACGAGATGCTCGCGGGTTAGCTTCGATTACGAAGACAGTTGTCCCGAGAACCGCAAACTGCACATTGATAAGCCCGCGGACATCCAACGAGTTAGCAATAGCAGTTGTGTACGCACTGATTACTTCAACAACCCAAGCAGGGAGAGTTTGAGGCGGAATCGCACATGCAGAGTCACCAGAGTGAACGCCTGCTTCTTCCACGTGTTCCATAACGCCACCAATGAGAACTTCGCCAGTGTGGTCACGGATCGCATCAACATCCACTTCTGTTGCGTCTTCCAAGAAGTGGTCGATGAGGACAGGACGCTCGGCAGAAAGTCCACCTTCTTTTCCAAGACTTCCGTCTCGTGCCATTTGGTCCATGGCACTTTCCAAAGCTTGCGCGTCATGAACGATCTGCATTGCTCGCCCACCGAGCACATAACTTGGGCGAACCAACACTGGATACCCAACTCGCTGTGCGATAACACTTGCTTCTGCAAAAGTGACTGCCGTGCCGCCCGGAGGCTGCGGGATTGACAATGAATCGCACAACTGATTCCACTTCTCGCGGTCTTCTGCAAGGTCAATTGAATGAGGAGAAGTTCCGGCGATGAGTGCTGGGTCAATGAGCCCAGACAATTTCAAAGGTGTTTGCCCACCAAGCCCAACAATTACCTTTGGTGCCACGCCACCAGACGCAAGCGTCTCAGCTGCAATGACATTTAAAACATCTTCACGAGTCAGCGGTTCAAAATAGAGACGATCTGACGTGTCGTAATCGGTTGAAACGGTTTCTGGGTTGCAGTTCACCATGACGGTTTCGAACCCAGCTGCACGCAACGCGAAACTTGCATGAACACAGCAGTAATCGAATTCAATTCCTTGACCAATACGGTTCGGCCCTGAGCCGAGAATGATTACCCGAGGCTTGCTGGATGGACGTACTTCGTTTTCATCTTCATATGACGAGTAGTGATACGGGGTCTGCGCATCAAACTCTGCACTACAAGTGTCAACGGTCTTGTACGTCGGGATGATTCCGAGAGATTCGCGATATGAACGAACTGCCATTTCATCATCTTTCAGAACGTGTGCAAGTTGACCGTCAGAGAATCCGAGACGCTTCGCACGGCGCAATTCATGACGACTCAACTGAGTCAGTGACTTGCCTTCCAAGGAATGACGTTCGTCAATGATGATTTGCATCTGATCAAGGAACCACACATCAATTTTGGTTGCATCGTGAACACGATCAACACCCATGCCTCGGTTAAGCGCCTCGCCGACTTGAAAGATTCTCTCAGGCGTAGCGATCGCCGCTTTTTTGAGAAGATCCTCATCGCTGAGACTGTCGTATAACGATTCTCCAGCATCGCAGTTCAGGCCAAGCCTGCCCTGTTCAAGTGATCGAAGACCCTTCTGCAAACTTTCAGGGAAAGTACGACCAATGGACATCACTTCACCAACACTCTGCATTTGTGTTCCAAGAACACCTGAGGTACCAGGAAGTTTCTCAAATGCCCAACGTGGGATCTTTGTGACCACATAGTCGATGGTCGGCTCAAAACTTGCTGGAGTCATCTTTGTGATGTCATTTGGAATCTCGTCAAGCGTGTAGCCAACTGCGAGTTTGGCTGCAATCTTTGCGATCGGAAATCCTGTGGCCTTCGATGCCAAAGCTGACGAACGAGACACGCGTGGGTTCATTTCAATAACAACCAAATCACCGTTGGCAGGATTCAAAGCGAATTGAACGTTGGAACCGCCAGTTTCCACGCCGACGCGTCGAATACAAGCGAATGCAGCATCACGCATCGCCTGGTATTCCACATCAGACAAAGTCTGTGCCGGAGCGACAGTGATTGAGTCACCGGTGTGAACACCCATTGGGTCGAAGTTTTCAATACTGCAGATGATGACGCAGTTATCTGCATGATCACGCATCACTTCAAGTTCGTATTCCTTCCAACCAACGATTGAGGTCTCAACAAGAATCTCTCTAATTGGACTTGCATCAAGTCCATTCGATGCAAGCTTCAGGAACTCTTCCATTGTGTTTGCAATACCTGTACCGCGCCCACCAAGGATGTATGCAGGACGAATGATTACGGGAAGCCCAATCTCTTTCAAGACCTCTGTTGCTTCGTCCATGTTGTGAGCGATGCCGCTATGAGGAACTTTGAGGCCAATCTCGATCATTGCTTGTTTGAACTTGTCACGGTCTTCAGCAGTGGCAATTGCTTCAGCATTTGCACCAATGAGTTCTGGAGTACCCGGAACACCGACAAGGCCTTTTTCAAAAAGAGCCATTGCAAGGTTCAGACCTGTTTGACCGCCAAGAGTTGGCAGCACAGCATCTGGTTTTTCGCGTTCAATGATTCGAGCCAAAATTTCTGGCGTCAATGGCTCAATGTAGGTACGGTCCGCGAAGTCTGGGTCCGTCATGATCGTTGCCGGGTTCGAGTTAGCCAAAATGACTCTGTATCCCTCTTCTTTCAGAACACGACATGCCTGAGTTCCTGAATAGTCGAACTCGCATGCTTGCCCAATCACAATTGGGCCAGAGCCGATTATAAGAATTGTGTGTAAATCGTTACGACGAGGCATTATTTCTTCTCCATGAGTTCTGCAAATTGTCCGAATAGATAGTGGCTGTCATGAGGACCAGGCCCCGCTTCAGGGTGGTACTGCACACTGAAAGCACGAAGATCGCGCAAGCGCATTCCCTCGTTTGTGTGGTCATTGAGGTTGATGTGCGTGATATCTGCAACTCCTGATAGCGAATCAGGGTCAACACAGAAGTTGTGGTTCTGACTTGTGATCTCCACTGACCCGGTTGCGATGTGTCGTACTGGGTGATTTGCGCCATGGTGACCAAACGGCAATTTGAAGGTGTGTCCGCCGAATGCGCGAGACAACAACTGATGCCCAAGACAAATTCCAAAAGTCGGTGTGCCAGCTTCGACAATCGTGCGAATTGCTTCCGTAGCGCCATTGACCATCTCAGGATCACCAGGACCGTTCGATAAGAACACCCCTGATGGTGACAATGCCAACACCTCTTCAGCGCTCATGCTTGCAGGAACAACTGTCACCGTTGCGATTTCAGACAAGTGGCGAAGGATTGTGGTCTTGATACCGAAGTCGTATGCGACCACATTGAATTTGCCATTACCCACTGAGTACGCCTGCGGAGTTGTTACTTCAGACACCAAGTCGATACCGGAAGTTCCCTTTTCATTCTTAGCCGCAGCAAGCAACTGGGCTTGGTCAGCTGTTCCGAATGCGCCGCGTAGAGATCCTGAATCGCGAAGCAGTCGCGTAAGACGGCGAGTATCTAGTCCGGCCACGCCAGGAAGTTTCTGCGCCTTCAACATTGCATCAAGGTCTGACTCACTGCGCCAATTACTGTGACGGCGCGCCATGTCGCGCATGATGACGCCACGAGCAAATGTTCCGCGTGATTCTGAGTCAATAGGAGTGACGCCGTAGTTGCCAATGTGCGAGGTAGTGAACGTGATTATCTGCCCTGCATACGACGGATCAGTGAACACTTCTTGATAGCCAGTGAGTGCGGTGTGGAATACAACCTCACCTGCTGCAATGCCGTTCTCTGGCATATACCCAACTGCTTCTCCTTCAAAGACAGAACCATCTTCAAGCACGAGTGCAATATTTGTAATGTCGGTACTCACGCGAGTGCCTTCCCTTCCTGGACGACCAATCGGCCGTTGTAGATCGTGTGCCGCACGCGGCCACGAAGTTCCATGCCGTGATACGGCGTATTAGTACTGCGACTCGCAAGCCCATCGCGGGACACCGACCACACAGTGGTTGTATCCCATACTGCAATGTGAGCTGGTTCTCCGACTGCAATCGGGCGACCTTGATGGTCAGAGATATTTGCTATGACTGCCGGGTTCCAAGACATAAGAGCAGCAATCTTCTGCGGCGTTAATGCGATAGCGGTATTAACAACACCAAGTGCTGTCTCGAGACCCAGCATTCCTGGCGGTGCCGTATCTAGTGTTTGCTCTTTTGTGTGCCCAGCGTGCGGGGCATGGTCCGTAGCAATCGCGTCGATGGTTCCATCTGCGAGGCCATCATGCAATGCAGCAATGTCGACCATTGTGCGTAGGGGCGGATTCACCTTAAAAATCGGATCAAACCCAGTGAGCAATTCATCAGTGAGCGAAATGTGGTGAGGAGTAACTTCAGCCGTTACGGGAAGCCCTTCAGCCTTTGCTGCCCGAACCAATTCAACACTTCCCTTTGTAGATAAATGCATGAAGTGTTCCCGAGCACCCGTCATGCGCACAAGCTGAATGTCACGGCGCACCATCTCTTCTTCAGCTACTGACGGCCAACCGGGCACTCCCATCGTGGAGCAACATGCCCCGTCGTGCATCACTGCACCAACCGTCATGCTTGCAACTTCACAATGCTGAGAGATGGTGAGATTCAAACGTTTGGCTGCCATCAATGCGCGTTGCATGACCAGTGCGTCTTGCACCCCAGTGCCATCATCAGTAAACAGCGTGACACCTTCATTGGCTAACTGATCAAACGGAACCAATTTCGCACCAAGACGCCCAACGGTGATGCATCCTGACGGGATAACTTCACACAGACCAACAGCCCGACCACGTTCACGAACGAATTGAACTGTCGCAACATTGTCTTGAGCGGGATCCGTGTTTGGCATCGCTACAACAGCAGTGAAACCGCCCAGTGCGGCTGCACGACTTCCCGATTCAATGGTCTCGGCTTCTTCTTTGCCTGGTTCACGCAGATGCGTATGAAGGTCGACGAAGCCAGACGAAACGAAACATCCGGTCGCTTCTAGAACGATGTCGCCAGCAAGGGCGTCTCCGACAGCTTCGATTACTCCGTTGACGATGCGCACATCTGCGACAAACATGGAGTCAGGATTTACAACTGTCGCTCCACGAATGACTATTGACTGCTTATTGTCACTCATGCGTCAGCTCCGTTTGACAATGTGGCCGTTGCGTCGCCGCCGAGAAGACTGAACAACACAGCCATGCGAATCGATATTCCGTTGGTGACCTGCTGCAATATGCGTGAGCCAGGAACCAACGATGGGTCAACAATCATCTCGACGCCACGATTGATTGGCCCAGGATGAAGCAACAACGCGTGACTCTGCATTCGGGCTGCACGCTCTGGCGTAAGTGCGAACAAGGAGCTGTATTCACGAAGACTCGGCATCTGCGCCGCATCTATTCGTTCGCGCTGAATACGCAACATGTACACCACGTCAACCACGCCAATTACATCATCAAGAGAATCGGCAGTCGAGACTCCCCAGCCGTCTAGCGTGCTTGGCAAGAACGCAGCCGGTGCCACCAAAACCACCTTGGCGCCAAGTCGGGTGAAAATGTCTATATCGCTACGTGCCACTCGTGAATGCTTGATGTCTCCGACGATGGCCACTGTTCGTCCATTCATGGAGTTCAGTTCATTGAAGTTGCGCGTGATTGTGTAGGCATCTAGCAGACCCTGAGTTGGGTGTTGATGCCACCCGTCTCCAGCATTAACAACCGATGCATCGGTCCATTGTGTGATTTGTTGAGGCGCACCACTTGACTTGTGTCGAACAACAAATGCATCAACGCCCATCGCGGACAAAGTCTCAATCGTGTCGCGCAAACTTTCACCCTTGTTCACACTTGAGGAACTAGCTGTGAAGGTCATCACTTCAGCCGACAGGCGTGTTGCTGCTGTTTCAAAACTCAAACGAGTTCTGGTTGAATCCTCGAAGAACACACTGGCTATCGTGCGACCACGCAACGCTGGCACCTTAGGCACGGCTCGCGAATTAATCTCAGCCATGTGGTCTGCCATTGCCATTATGGAGACAATGTCGTCTGTGCTGAGATCGCGTGTCGACAAGAGATGCTTCACGCCGTTTCCCCCAAAGCAGCAACGACAGTCACACCGTCAGGCCCAACACTCACTTCATCTGAAAAGTGCGTAGGGATGTTCTTACCGACATAGTCAGGGCGAATCGGCAGTTCTCTATGACCGCGATCAACCATGACCGCTAACTGAACGGCGCGCGGGCGTCCGTGATCATTTAGCGCTTCCAATGCGGCTCTGACCGTTCGCCCAGTAAACAACACGTCGTCTACGAGCACCACAGTCTTCCCTGTCAGATCGACGGGGATATCCGTTGGGGCAGACAAGACAATTGGCCGAAGACTGAAGTCGTCTCGATACATGGAGATATCTACGGCTCCGAGCGGGACTGTGACAGATGGGGAAATTTGAGCGATGTTCTCGTGTAGGCGACTTGCAATCCAAGTTCCGCCAGTTTGCATGCCGACTATCACCACATCAGATAGATCTGGATTTCGCTCAACGATCTCGTGAGAAATGCGCTTTAACGCCTTATCAACATCAGTGACGCCAAGAATCTCAGACGAAACAGTCGATGCCGAACTCACTACGCCGCCACCTCTGGAAGGACCGGCATGAAAAACGCCCCTCGCGAGGGGCGTGCGTGCATGATGAATCGAGCCATATTGTCCTTCCGTTCGAGCCTCACAGGACTCGTTTTACGGTCGTCATTACTGTAGCACGATAAAAGGTTCGCGCGCTAGGGGGACTTGCGGGCGAATAGTTGCCAGTAGTTGTTCGCCTTGTACTCATAGAAATCCGCAGAAATGGAGGTCCAGTCTTTGAGATTTCCTGCATCGAGCTCCCGCGGCAAAAGCACAAACTCAATCCCGTCAGCCAAGGGACTTCGCTCACCTTCCTTTGAAGTGTCTGGCCCGTACAACACAATCCGAAACGGATTGGGGAACTGATAGACCTCTTTGCGATGCGCCAGGTGTGGGGCGGTGGAGTGAAACACCGAAATCTTTGCCTTTGGCGGAATGTGTGAATACATCTCTTCTGCTGCCACAGCAACAGGGTGCTCTGCGCCCCAATGAGGGTATTCATCCAACCGGAATGGCACGTATGACCACAATGACGCACACCACAACGACGAGACCACCACAACAGCCACAAGAACCCCACGCACTCTTATACCGACACGCCCTAGCCCCACGATTACTGCAATCAGCAAAGCAGGCACTGCAACAAGTGAGTAGTGATACTCAATGTGAAATTGATACCAGAAGTTGCTAACGGTATTGCCAACAAGAACCAAGAGACTGATTACTGCGACCTCAGGTGCAAGGAGGCTCAACAACGCAAATGGCGCGAACATCTTCCACCAGTACATCAATCGACCTTCTGATGTTAGGTACTGATACACATTCGTTGGATTGGTGAAAGTCTCTTTAATGAAACCAGAAACGCCACCAAAAGGAATTCGCCAGCCATTACGAGTCGGAACACCAATGAGGTTCTTCATCAAAACAAACATGCCCAGTAACGCGGCCGAGACGGCAGCACAAATTGTAAGGATTCCTCTGCGAGTCTCGCCACGCAATGCCAACATTGCACCAAGCGGGACAATAACGAGAACAACATCTTCCTTCACTAGTAGCGACAGGAAAACCGCAACCCAATACCAACGCCACCGTTTAGTAAGCGCAGAAATAATTGCAACCGGGATGAACAAACCCAGAAACGAATCTGGGTGATAGTTCTCAAAGATGGTTCCATTGACCGCAGGGTTCACAAGCCACACAACTGCGAACGCACAGCCGATAACTTCACTATTGAGATGCCGACGAGCAAAAAAGTAAATGGGAAATGCTCCTGCCGCTACAACGAAAGACTGCATCGCTAGCAGGGTCTCTGTGCCTGGCCATATCCAATACAGCGGGGCAACAAACAACAAAATTAGTGATGCATGATCACCAAACAGGTTTCGACCCATCAAGGTCACAAATGGAGCGTCGAAGCGAGACAACAACCAGACTCCTTGGTCATACAGTCCTACGTCAAACGATGAAGTTCCGAGACCTCGGTGAATATCCAACTGCAAGCGCGTAGTCGCCACAGTTGAGCATGCGCACAGAAGCACCACTGTCCAGGTCCACAACGACGTTTGTGATATTCGGTCACGAAGAGTCGCGACCTCAACGTCATCGACTTGCGAATTCATGAACCTATATTTACAGAGCGGGGCGAGCAGTCTTTGCCACTGCAGCGAGGACACCATTGACGAATCGTCCGGAGTCATCTGTGGAGAACCTCTTTGCCAATTCGACTGCTTCATCAATAACTACAGCAATCGGTACGTCTAGACGTGAAGTCAATTCGAATATGGCCAGGCGAAGAATGGCCCGGTCAAGAGCAGGCATGCGGTCGATTGCCCAACCTTTTGAATGAGCCACAATGGCTTCATCGATGGTGACCCGGTTAGTCTCAATGCCGTTCAGTAACTCCCCTGTCAGGTCGGCTGAGGCGACACCCCTGTCAGCCAAGAGTTCAAGTGGCGACATTGAGCGTTGTTCTGACTCGTATAAGAAAATAACTGCCTGCTCACGAGCATCAGTTCTTTCATCACTTGCGCGGAAAGACTCCGGATCGCGCGCCATTAGACGCGTGTGACGTAATCGCCGGTGCGAGTGTCAACCTTTACTTTGTCGCCCACGTTGACAAACAATGGAACTTGAATGACTTTTCCGGTCTCAAGAGTGGCTGGTTTACGAGCACCCGACACACGGTCACCTTGAACACCGGGCTCCGTATCGGCAATAACCAATTCTGCAGAAGCAGGAATTTCGACTGTGATGATTTCACCGTTGTGATAGGCAATGATCGCCATGGCTTGTTCCACCAAATAATCCGCAGCATCTCCGAGAGCAGCCGGTGTCACTGTCATTTGGTCGTATGAATCAGTATCCATAAACACGAAGTCGTCGCCATCTTTGTACAAGAACTGCATGTCGCGCTTGTCGAGAATCGCCTGCTCAACACGGATACCTGCATTGAAAGTTTTTTCTAATACGTTGCCGTTCTTCAGGTTGCGCAACTTGGTGCGAACAAAGGCTCCGCCTTTTCCAGGCTTCACATGTTGGAATTCAACAACGGTAAAGAGTCCGTTGTCGAGTTGGAGTGTGATTCCGTTTTTCAGATCGTTCGTGGTGATCGCGGGCATGTGAGGTCCTTGGGGGTGTGCGTAAGAATTCGGCACGAATCGCCGGTGACAACGACCAGATCCTCGATCCGAACGCCGCCTACCCCACCACGATAGAGCCCAGGCTCCACTGTCACCACCTCATTGACACCAAGAACTGCTGTGCAACGGGGCGAAAGGATGGGTTGTTCGTGGATATACAGGCCTATTCCGTGCCCAGTGCCATGAACGTACTCGTGGTCAACGCCTTCACGGAGGAACACTGCTCGCGCTGCCGCGTCTACAGCTGCGCCCAGAACTCCGGCCTTTACTGACGCAACACCTGCCGCTTCAGCCTCAATCACCAAATCAAACATGCGTTGATATTCGACAGATACAACCCCGACGCGAATAGTCCGAGTCATGTCACTCTTGTACCCCTGCACCATTGCTCCGAAGTCAATGACGACTCCGTGACCATCTTCCACGATTGCGTCAGATGGCTCGTGGTGAGGCCTCGCGCCAAGAGGCCCCGTTGCGACAATCGTGTCAAAAGCAACATCATCTGCTCCGGCTTCGCGCATCAGATGATCGAGACGATTCCTGATTTGCTTCTCGGTCTTGCCAACTAAACCATCTGCTACCACCGACAACAAAGCATTGTCAGCAATCGTCGCTGCTGAGGCAATCAGAGAAATCTCAGCTTCGTCTTTCACTCTGCGCAAGTCGTCTAGTTGGGTTCGCTCATGGACAACCGTGCAATGACTCTGCAAAACATTCATGAAATGAGCTGTCAGATGTGTGGGATCAACCGCCACCGAAGAAGCCCCAACAATGCGCGCAATCATTTCATCAGCTGAGACTTCTGGAACAACTCGCTCTATATTCAGGAACGCACTCGAGGCCGCAGTCTCATCTACTGCACGTTCAAAGTATCGGCCGTCGACCAACAACCACGCCTCATGGGAACCGCGATGGACTAAAAGTTGAGCAGTGCCGCCCGTGAACCCAGTAAGCCATCGGATGTCTTCAACACGAAGAACTAAAACAAACTCTGCACTTTCGCTATTCACGAGACGAGAGAGACGGCTCGAGACATCCATTACTGTGCGGCTAATTCCACCAACGCCTCAACGGCCAAGGCATAGCCCAGACCACCGAAACCGGAAATTGTTCCGTTGACAACGGGCGACAACACGCTGACGTGACGAAACTGCTCACGCGCACCGGGATTAGATAGATGAACTTCAATCACATTGCCGGGGTACGACTTTAAGGCGTCATGTACCGCCCACGAGTAATGAGTGAAAGCTCCGGCATTAACAATGATGCCATCAGCTTTCGCCTTTGCTGCATGAATAGCGTTCACCATTTCGCCTTCAGTATTGGTTTGAATGTGCTCAACAGCAATGCCGTGTGTAGCCGCAGCAGCAACCACTGTGGCCACATGATCTGCCAAAGTTGCATGTCCGTACACCTCAGGCTCTCGCGTACCAAGAAGATTCAAATTTGGACCATGTAATAGCAGGATGGACGACAAAGACATATCAGCCACCGTACTCTGCCCAGGTCGCCTGATCGATGGAATAAACGATGTGGCGTTGCCCCCACCACCCTGGTGTATTCGGATGATCGAAATCCAAGTCCCAGCGGCGCTTCATACCTATTCGCTTCATCACTGCCTCGCTCGGTGTATTGGTTTCAGTAGTAAACGAGAAAATCTCTGAGATGGCATGCTCTTCGAATCCGATTCGCAGTGATTCCTTCGCGGCCTCCGATGCATAACCCTTACCCCACACCCAGGGTGCGAGTCGCCAACCAACCTCAACACATGGAGTAAATGCGGTTGCAAACGTTGCTCGGGCTAAACCCGTGAAGCCGGCAAAGACACCTTCAATCTCTATTGCCCATAAACCGAAACCATCTTCTTCGTGGCGTTGAGTCACTCGGTCAATAAACAATGCACACTCGTCATGAGTCATCACGGCTGGGAAGAATCTCATTACATCCGAGTCTGAACACATCTGAAAGAACGGTTCTATGTCGGACGATTTCCATTCGCGCATCAACAGACGTTTGGTGCGGTACATATCTAGCCGAGCCGAGTCATCAAATCTGTGAGAGCTTCACGAATCTTTGTGTCGGATATTCCGGTAACGACTTCGAGGCCAGTTACCGAGTCGAGGACAAAGGTGATCGAATCAATTGCCTTCTTGTCACGACCCATGTCAATAATCAACTGATCTGGCGTGATTCCATTTGGCAAAGCATGACGAAGCCCGTACACACCATGTACCACTTCGTAATGCTGATCTACCCGAGCCTCATCAATTCGCCCCATGCGATGCGCCAGATGAGCGGCATACAACAAACCGACTGCAACGGCTTCACCATGTGCAATAGAAAAATCTGTAGCAATCTCTAGAGCGTGAGCCAGCGTGTGTCCGTAATTCAATAGAGCACGAATGCCACCTTCACGTTCGTCTGCCGAAACAATGTCAGCCTTGATTCGCACACAACGAGCGATTCGATCAACCATGGATAAGGAACTCAAGTCTTCGCGGACAATGAAGTGATACTTCGCCATCTCACCGAGACCACAACGCATCTCTCGTTCAGGCAAGGTATCGAGCGCATCCATTTCGCATACAACACCGTGGGGTTGCCAATATGCGCCGACAAGGTTCTTGCCTTCAGCGATGTTGACGCCGGTCTTGCCACCCACAGCAGCGTCAATCATGGCCAACAACGAAGTCGCAACGTGTACGACAGGAATACCTCGGTGATACGAGGCGGCGGCAAAACCGGCAACATCAGTAACCATTCCGCCACCAACTGCAACAACAACGTCTCCACGAGTAAGACCTGCTTGAGAGAATTCACGACACAAGCGTTCAATAGTGGAAAGTGTTTTGTGGCTTTCCCCTGCTCCAATAATGTGCGTTGAAACGACAAGGTTGGCAAACGATGGGATGTACTTGGCGGGGATTCCGTCTTGAGTAACAATGGCCACTCGGCGAGCGGAAGTCGGAATCATGTTTTGGGCATGAGACAAGACTCCATGACCAACCACAACCGAATACGAACGATCACCGAGATTGACAATCTCTTCTACTGCATCACTCATGATCATTTCCTACAAATTCTTCTTGCTCGTCTAACGCACTTATCAACAAATCAACGACTGATTCAACACTTCGGTCAGAAACATCAATAACTATGTCTGCGACAGAAGCATAGAGCGGACCACGATCTTCGGACATCTGCGTCAAGGTTCCCATTCGGTCATTGTCAAGTAGCGGACGATGAACACCTTTGGCCGTACGCTCTGCGAGCACTTCGGGTCGAGCATGTAACCACACGACCACAGCTTCGCCAGAATTTCGTGCGTTATCCAGCATTGACCTGTTCTGCTCTCGCACTACAACTCCGCCAGCACCGGCAATGATTGGACCCCCAGGCCGCGACAGACACTCACGCAGAACTTCAGTTTCTAGTTCTCTAAAAGCAGCTTCACCGGACTTTTCAAAAATCTCGCGAACTGATCGACCGTCACGGGATTCAATCAATTTGTCCGTATCAAGCAGCTCTGCGTGTCGGTGTTCAGCAAGCAATCTTGCGACCGTGGTTTTGCCCGTTCCCATAAGTCCAACGAGGACAATGCAGGGTTCTGAACGGGTCACGACTCTAGTGTGGCCCGAAATGACGTTGCGTTGCGAACGAATTCGGAAAGCGAGTCTCCGCCGAACTTGCGTTGCGCTTCTGCGGCAAGAACTAATGCAACCATTGTCTCGGCGATGACACCCATCGCCGGAACTGCAGTGACGTCTGTACGTTCTTTGAAGCTGACTGTCTCTTCTTTAGTCAACGTGTCTACGGTCTTCAACGTTGGCTTATTCAATGTTGCAAGAGGCTTCATGGCAGCGCGAACGATGAGTGGTTCACCGGTTGTGATTCCACCTTCTGTGCCCCCAGAACGATGACTGTCACGCACATAACGATGCTCTGTTGCATCCCACGAAATCGGGTCGTGGGCTTGACTGCCGCGTAAACCAGCCACTTCCCAGCCGTCACCAATCTCGACGCCCTTGACGGCCTGAATGCTCATGATCGCTTGTGCCAACAATGCATCAATCTTGCGATCCCAATGAACATGACTACCCAAACCAATTGGCACACCATGCGCAATGACTTCAACAATTCCGCCAAGTGAATCGCCTTCACGCGCAGCGGCCTTAATGGCCGCGATCATTGCATCTTCGCCAGACTTTGAAAAACAACGCACTTCAGAGGCATCGATTGCGGCGAGGTCAGCCATCGTGGGCAAAGTAATTGATGGGGCTGCAGCGTCTCCCATACGAACTACGTGACTAAGAACTCCGACACCAAGGTGCGACAACAATTGCTTCGCCAATGCGCCCGCAGCAACACGAGCTGCTGTTTCACGAGCACTTGCGCGTTCCAACACATCACGTGCGTCTGTGAACCCATACTTTTGCATTCCGACAAGATCGGCGTGACCTGGGCGAGGTTGAGTGAGTGGAAACTCAGTTGCTCCTGGCTCTGGTGACATTTCTGCGTGCCACTTATCACTGCGGAACCATTCAGAGTTTTGAATCTCGATTGAGACTGGAGATCCGAGAGTACGACCGTGACGAACACCGCCTACAAGCGTTACGCGATCTTCTTCGAAGCGCTGACGAGGACCTCTGCCATAACCAAGACGGCGGCGAGCCAATTCAGATTCGACATGTTCAGCCAAAATGGGGAGGCCAGCAGGAAGGCCCTCAACAATTACAGTGAGAGCGCGACCATGAGATTCACCGGCTGTGAGGTACCTAAGCACGGTTTTCAGACTACTTGCGGCGAGCGGAAAGTTCCCGCTCTGCGGCTAATCGCATCGCCGATGCGTCTGAGAATTCGCCAAACCAGAGTTTTTGCTGGTGCCGAGCTTGGTGAATAAGCATCCACAGCCCATCTACAACTGTGGCGCCGGTCTCACGAGCGCGGACAAGAAGCGAAGTTTCCAATGGCGAATACACCGCATCAAGAACGGTGAGTTGGCTATGTAGGTGAACCGGATCAATTGGAAGATCAGAAGAATTCATGCCGACGGATGTGGCGTTGACGAGAATTGATGCTGACGCAATGCTGCTTTGGTCGCCGACCGAGATAGACACTTCGTCTCCGAACCCTGCGAAAGAATTAACAAGGTCTAATGCGTTCGACTGTGTTCGATTAACGACTACAACATGTGCGCCACGTCTCACCAACGCAAGTGCGATGGATCGCGCAGTTCCACCGGCACCTAGAAGTACCGCAGTTGCACCACGCAGACGAACACCCCCCTGTTCGATTAGTGCATCACAACATCCGTCGCCATCGGTGTTGTGGCCAATTGACCCAGAAGCACCAAACGAAATGCAATTCACGGCATTCAAGAAGTCCGCATCAGGAGTCACGAAATCGAGGAAGTCAATGACAGTTTCCTTCAGGGGCATCGTGACTGAAAGGCCAAGTAGTCCGGCCGACTGAAGGCTCTCCATTGTCGACTCGACTTCACTGACCCCACATTCAACTGCCACATATTCGCCATCACGTCGTGATGCTGCAAAGGCCGCATTGTGAATCGCCGGTGAAAGAGAATGCGAGATTGGGGAACCGATAACTGCAGCAATTGTGCTCATGGAAGCAACCCAGCCGTTTTGGATTTCTCCACATTCGCTAAATGTTGGTCATACGTCGTTGCAAAAACATGCCCACCTGCTTCGTTTGCCAAGACGTAATACAAGTATTCACATTTCACACCTACGGGTAGGCCGACGCATGCAGCATCGCTAGTTGGAGGTGCTCCAAAAGGAGCTAGAGCAGCCTGAATTGATGCTTTACCCGGGTTTGCAATTGGAGTCGGGGGCAACCCTGCGTTGATGTACGTGTTATACGGCGTATCAGTGGCCTTCATCTCAGTCCATGTCATCGCCGGGTCTTGGCCGTATTTCACTGAAGCATCTATCTCTAGTTTCATCTTCTTTGCCAACCGGTTGTAGATGACTTGAGCGATCTTTGAACGATCATCAGCAACCTTTGCCTCACGCTCAATCAACGAAGCAATGATCAAGACTTCATACGAACTGAAACCTCTAGCTTTAGCCCCAGCTGCAAGATCAACCTGACGAGATACTCGCTCCATCATGGAAACCAAACGAGCAACCACACGAGACTCCGTGTCGTCTCCCGAAATTTGATACGTGTCGGGGAATAACAAACCCTCTAACGAACTGACACCCTTTGCCCGTAACGACGATTCAGTGTCACTACTGTTGGCGGCTGCCAGAAACTCATCAGAATTCATGAAAGTCATCTTTTCTGAAAGTCTCCGTGCCATTTGAGCAATTGTCATACCTTCAGGAAATGTGACGGAGATGAACGTCTGAGCAGGCGGAGTTGATAGTGCTTCAACAATGGAACCCGCATTATCTCTTGGTTTCAATGCGTAATACCCAGGCGTCAGAGCAATTGCCCCCTTAGTTGAGACATACCATCGAAAGATTGTCGCGTTACTAATGACGCCGGCTTCTTCCAGCCGTGAAGCGACGGACGAAATAGTGTCGCCCTCGTTCACCGTGAAGTTGACGGCAATGCCAGGTGTGCCTGATGGATTCAGAACTCGAACTGCCCACCAACCCAACGCCCCAAGCAACAGCATTGAGGAAGCAACCACGATGGCCACTGTGCGAGTTACTCCACGAAGATGGCGTAATTCAGGAGGCATTGATTCGAGCGCCTCTTCGGGTACGTCAGACACTCGATCCCATGGGTCGTCATGCCAGTTGTTCGGTAGTAGCGGATCGCCTGTCATGAGTCGGCCAAATGCGCTTGAGTATCTAGCCATGATTGCAACATGACCGCCGCTGCAACTTTGTCAACCACACGGCGGCGCGCCTGAGCATTCATTTTTTGTTCCATGAGGACTCGATCTGCTTCCACCGTTGTCAGGCGTTCATCATGAACATGAACTGGCACCCCCACAACCGTAGCCATGCGCGCTGCTTCGACACGGGCAGCTTGTGCGGCCTTTCCTTCTGAACCGTCCATATTTAGTGGCAGTCCAACAATGACCGCTTCCGCTTCTTCTTCAACCACCATCTTTGCGATGTTGCGATGATCGCCCCCCATGGAACCACATCTCTTCAAGACTGTGTATGGAGTTGCAATAGTTCCGCTGCGATCAGACGTTGCGATACCAATTCGCTTCGAACCGAGATCGATGCCAAGCACTCTCACGAATTATGCAATCGAACCGATGGCGGCTCGGGTCTTGTCCCGCGCAAGTTGTAACGCATCGTCAAGCGCGGCTGGGTTCTTACCACCTGCTGTCGCAATGTCGCCTTTGCCGCCTCCGCCTCCGCCAACAGCTGCGGCTGCTTCCTTTATAAGTTCAGATGCATTGCCTTTTACTGCAGACGTAGTGGCAGCTACGAGTGACACTCCACCGGTGTCAGTAACAGCACCGACAATGACAGCAACAATGCCCGGTTGTTGACGAATAGCGATGGCAAGGTCGCGCACATCACCAGCGGTAAGACCGTCTACACGTGCAACTACAAGTCCATCAACAGCAGTGGCTGCCAACTCGACTGCTCGACCTACGGATAACTTCCCACGCAATACCTTTATCTCGTCATTCGCAGCTTTTAGTTCATCAAGCCTGCGCGACACACCGGCGACAGCTTCGTCAGGACGAACGCCAACGGCTTGGGATATTTCATTCAGAATGGCATCATTTCGCTGCATGTACGACACGGCATTTGCGCCAGTGACAGCTTCAATACGACGCAAGTTCGAACCAATTGAGGACTCACCAATAATCTTGATGAAGCCAATGTCGCCGGTGGCCGACACATGTGTTCCTCCACATAGTTCGGTTGATGCGCCCGCGTTCAAAACACGCACCACGTCGCCGTATTTATCACCAAAGAATGCAATAGCCCCAGCAGCTAATGCCTCTTCTTTAGAAGACTCAGTGGCTGTGACGGGTGAATTTGCTAATACCTGTGCGTTTGCCATCGTTTCAATCTTGATGATTTCTTCTGCGGTTACGGCGTCGTAGTGACTGAAGTCGAAACGCAAACGATCGGGTGAAACTAGCGAACCTGCCTGTTTTACGTGCTCGCCCAAAACCGTACGAAGCGCCCAATGAAGTACGTGAGTACCTGTGTGGTTTCTGCGGGTAGCTGTACGTGCGTCAACATCGATTCGAGCTGTAACTGCTACTCCTTCAGCGAGGTCGCCTGACACGACTCGACATACGTGGCGACGAAGTCCTGGTAATGCGAAGTTCACATCAACGACAGACAACTCGAAACCGTTACCGACAATGGTGCCAATATCGCCGACTTGACCGCCGCTTTCTGCATAAAACGGAGTGTGGTCCAGGAAAACTTCGACTAACGAGTCGTCACCATCGATGACGGCAAGGACAGTTGACTCAGATGAGTCATGAACATACCCAACGAATTCGGTGACTCCATGAGTTTCCATTACCTCGCGGTATGCCTCTACTCGGTCGGCATCAGATCGACCTGACTTACGTGCGCTCTTGGCTCGTGTCTTTTGTTCGTTCATCTCTGAATGAAAACCTGCAATGTCTACTTCGACACCACGCTCACTGGCAATTTCCTGAGTCAGTTCCAATGGAAAGCCATACGTGTCGTGCAGCAAAAATGCAGATGTACCGGACAGCTTCTTGTTACCACCAGACAGATCATCTTCAAGAATGGACAAACCCGTCTTCAAGGTATGACGGAAACGTTCTTCTTCCTTTGTCAGTACTCCCAACACGAAGTCTTTGTTCTTCGCAATATCGGGATACGCATTAGCCATGACATCAATCGCGGTATTTGCCAACGAGGGCATTACAAGTTTCTCAGTACCAAGCAAATACGCATGACGGACTGCGCGGCGAATAATTCGTCGCAGCACGTAGCCACGGTTTTCGTTACTTGGGAACACTCCATCATTGATGAGCATTGCTGCTGAACGTGCGTGTTCAGCCAACACACGAAGACTGAAGCTATTGCGATCTTCGTAGTCGCCAATTTTGTAGTGTGCGCCAGTTGTCGACTGCGCTTGTTCAATGATGGGAAACAACACGTCTGTCTCCCACACCGAGTCAACGCCTTGCACCAGTGCCAGAATTCGTTCTAAACCAGCGCCGGTATCGATACTTGGTTTTGGTAGCGGCGAGCGAGAACCGTCAGGAGCCTGGTTGTACTGCATGAACACCAGGTTCCAGAACTCCATGAATCGATCGCCAGTTGGGTCGTTAGCAGGACCGCCATCTGGCCCGAATGCTGCGCCACGGTCGATATGTATTTCAGAACACGGACCACATGGTCCCGTATCTCCTGCTTGCCAGAAGTTGTCTTTGTCGCCAAGTCTCTGAATGCGATTCATTGGCACTCCTACTTGTTCGTGCCACATTGCTTCGGCTTCGTCATCTGATTCATGCACAGTGATCCACAAACGGTCACCGTCAAAGCCGAAAACCTCTGTTACCAATTCCCATGACCAGGGAATGGCATCAGATTTGAAATAGTCACCGAAACTGAAGTTGCCAAGCATTTCGAAAAAGACCAGGTGGCGCTTCGTGCGACCGACTTCATCGAGGTCGTTATGTTTTCCTCCGGCGCGCACACACTTTTGGACAGTGACGGCACGGTTGTACGGCGCTACTTCGTCTCCCATGAAATATGGCTTAAACGGCACCATTCCAGCCACCGTGAACAACAAGGTGGGGTCATGTGGAATCAGGCTTGCGGATGGGACAACGGTGTGTCCCTTGTCAGAGAAGTAGCCAGAAAAGGCGCCGCGAAGCGCATCTGCTGAGCGCGGGATACTGGAACTTGTTGACGATGCCATGAGGGCACCATCTTAGCGATGGCTTGTTCTCTGGCGGGGTGGGTTATGACGTCGCGTCGGAGCGTTTGAAGAACTGGACAAGGATGGAGGCATAGACGATGACCCCGAGGCTTCCCTATTGCGGAGTGCATCAATCAAAGACAGCACTCCATCTGACAACGCCATAACGCTTCGTCGAACTCCTGCGGCTATGGCGTCAGCAATGTGGGCCGGGGTCAATTTCTCAGACACAGAGACAATCGTTCGTTTAACCCAGACCACAATGCTTGCGCCGGCAACAGCCCCAGACACAAACCAGAACAAGCGACGCATCATGATGTCAGCCCTACGACAGTGTTACGGATGGTCCTCATGGTCTTCACGGTAGTACCGCAATTCGCCTAATCCCAACGGAAGATATGACGGAGGCTCAACCGTTGTCGGAGGAGCTTGCCCCGTATGGCCTTCGCGCACATCTGACAGTGCACGAGATATCGCATCAGTCACGGCACGACTCTTCGGAGCACGAGCCAAGTAAATCGCCGCGTGAGCCAGATTCAGTTGCGCCTCTGGCAGCCCGACCCTTTCAAGCACCTGCGCTGCTGCAGTCGTTACCAGCAATGCATTGTTGTCAGCTATTCCAATATCTTCACTGGCAAAGATCATCATTCGACGCGCAATGAAGCGCGGATCCTCCCCCGCTTCAAACATTCTGGCTAGCCAATGTAGTGCGACATCTACATCGCTCGCTCTCATGGACTTTATGAATGCAGAAATCACGTCGTAATGGTCATCACGACCCAATCGCGACACACTGGTATCTAGGGCTGTAGTAGCTGCTGCAATATCAATACGGCCATTTGTGGCGAGCGCACAACACACTTCGAAAGCAGTCAAGGCTTGTCGAGCATCTCCGGTCACACGTCGAGCAATCAATTCGAGTGCATCAACGTCGGCAGGAATACCTTCTATGACTACTGCACGATTGAGCAACTCAATAATCGCCTCTGCATCAACCGGCTTAAGAGCAAATACAGACGAACGACTGCGCAGGGCAGGGTTAACAGAGAAGGCAGGGTTTTCAGTTGTGGCACCGACCAGAGTGATCAGTCCACTTTCCACTGCATGCAGAAGCGCGTCCTGCTGCACAGTAGAGAACCGATGAATTTCATCCACGAACACAACAGTTCCGCGATCATCGATTGTGAGCCTCCGGCGCGCAGTCTCGATAACTTCACGAATGTCTTTGACCCCTGCAGTCACCGCGCTTAAACGTTCAAAACCACGTTGTGTCGTTGAGGCCACAAGTTCGGCAAGTGTAGTTTTTCCAGTGCCGGGCGGGCCCCACACAATGATTGACGACAAACGATCGCTCTCTATCAATCTGCGCAATGGACCCGTCGGCCCGACTAGATGACTCTGACCTACAACATCGTCAAGAGAACGTGGCCGCATTCGTGCAGCAAGCGGAGATCTAGCAGCGAGTCGATCTTCTGAAGATGAAGAAAAGAGGTCAGGCGAATCCACGACTACGACGAAGCAGGAGGCGGAAGCAACCGCAGACCCAACTCAGCAAGATGCGAAGGATCAACAGGCGTTGGCGCATTTGTCATTGGGTCTGAACCGCTTTGAGTCTTTGGAAATGCAATCACTTCGCGAATATTTTCTTCACCAGCCAAAATCGCGGCCAGACGATCAATTCCGAATGCGAATCCACCATGTGGAGGTGCTCCATATTTGAACGGCTGCAAGAAGAATCCGAAGCGCTTATCAGCTTCTTCGTCACTGATGCCCAGTTGGTTGAATACCCGACGTTGCATTTCAGGCTCATGAATACGAATAGAACCAGAACCAAGTTCCCAACCGTTCAAAACGAGGTCATACGCAAGCGCACGCACTTTTAGAGGCTCAGTATCAAATAGCGCCATGTCGTCAGGATGAGGATGACAGAACGGGTGATGCCCCGGACGAGGACGTCCAGAGATTGGATCAATTCCGATAAACAACGGGAACTCCGTGACCCAAACGTATTTGTATGGACCTTCATGAACCGGCGGACGGCCAATGTCATTTCGCAGTTGGCCAAGTACTTCACACGTGGTATCCCATTCGTCTGCAACCAACAAGAGGAGGTCACCCTCGGCTGCACCCATTGCTGACACCAACGCACTCTTTTCATCATCGCTGAGGAACTTGGCGACTGGTGAATCAATAG
>JANQYF010000039.1:0-8360 GCA_030729045.1 Ilumatobacteraceae bacterium | reverse complement strand
TTATCAATACCAAATCGATTCATGGCGTCGTGCCAAGTAATGCGTTCAATCTCGGGAGGGGCTTCTCCTGTAACGGCTATTGCTGCTGCAACTACTGCACGTCCAATGTTTTCCAGCACATCATCTTGCGAGACGAAAGACATCTCTGCATCGAGTTGCATGAATTCGTATTGGCGGTCAGCTCGCAAGTCTTCGTCTCGAAGACACCGGGCTATCTGGTAATACCTGTCAACGCCTGCCACCATGAGCAATTGCTTCCATAGCTGAGGCGACTGCGGCAAAGCGAAGAATGAACCAGGCTCCTTTCGAGAAGGAACAAGAAACTCACGTGCACCTTCAGGAGTGGAAGGCATCAAGAAGGGAGTTTCAACTTCAACGAATCCGTTGGTTTCCATTTCCTTGCGAATAGCACTGTTGATTTGTGCACGCACACGCAAGTTTTTTTGCATCCGTTCACGACGGATATCGAGGTATCGATATTTTAGGCGAATCATTTCATCGACATCATCCGCACGCGCATCAACCGGAAATGGTGGTGGCTCAGCAGAGTTGAGAACCTCAACAACACAGTCACCAATTTCCACCATGCCGGTAGTGAGAGATGTGTTTACAGTTCCTTCAGGTCGCGCACGAACGACTCCGGTAACCCTGATGACATATTCACTCCGAACATCAACATCATTGTCGACCACACATTGCATGATTCCGGAATGATCACGAATGTCCAAGAAAGCAAGGTGTTCACCGTGTTCACGGCGACGTGCAACCCATCCACAGAGAGAAACTGTCTGCCCAACGCTTGCTATATCTAATTCTCCACACATGTGTGTTCGCATTGCAGTGGATCTCATGGGGTGTGCCGCCTTGGCTGTCTCGGTCCAAGAACTGTCGTCAGATGATTCTGAAGTTCGGTTAATGGAATAGTTGTTTGTTCGGATGTAGAAAGATTGCGCACGGTACAGGTTGACTCTTCTGCCTCTGTTTCGCCAATAATCACCGCGACCTGTGCCCCGCTTCGATCAGCGCTCTTCATCTGTGACTTCATGCTTCGAGCTTCAAAAGCACGATCTGCAGAGAAACCGTTGTGGCGTAATTGATGGGTGATGGAAAGAGCATGGCTTCCGCCCGTGGTGTCAATGACAAAAACATCTAACACCGGAAATCCAAAGGTGAAGCATTCCTCGGCATCACATGCAAGCAAGGTGCGATCAACTCCGAGAGCAAAACCAATACCTGGTGTTGCAGGGCCACCCAAATCTTCGACTAGACCGTCATAGCGACCTCCACCACCAACTGCATTCTGTGCAGAGTCAAGTGATCCGGAGACAAATTCAAAAGTTGTCCGCTGGTAATAATCAAGCCCACGAACCAGACGTTCATTGACTTCATATGGAATACCTAGCGAATCGAGCCCGGCACACACCGCTGCAAAGTGTGCCGCAGCATCAGTGCTGAGAAATGCGCCAATTGTGGGGGCACCAGCAATAGCGGCTGCATCTTGTGGCCTCTTAGAATCAAGAACACGCAGTGGATTACGTTCCAATGTCGCAAGTGCTTGTTCGCTCAGAGTTGCACCATGAGTTTTGAAATAGGCACCGAGCGCTTCTATGTACCTTCCGCGGTCACCTGCATCACCAAGTGAGTTCACTATGAGAGAAACATTCCGTAACCCAATTGCTTTATAAAAATCCCAACCAAGGGCAATAACTTCTACGTCTAGCTGAGAATCGTCAACTCCAAGAACTTCGATACCGACTTGGTCAAACTGGCGGTAACGACCAGCTTGAGGTCGTTCGTACCGAAAGTTCGGACCGGAGTACCACACCTTCCATGGAGGCGTTGGGCGGTGCTGAGCAAATGCGCGACACACGCTGGCAGTGTGCTCTGGACGCAGAGCGATATGGCGACCACCTTTGTCCGTAAAGTCATACATCTCTTTGGTGACTACATCAGTTGCATCACCCAGGCGCTGAAAAACTCCGAGGTCCTCGAACATCGGCGGAATGATGTTTTGATAGCCAGCTGATTCGACCCCGTCTGCAAAGACTTGCACCATGGCACGCCATCTGCCCGCATGAGGGGGCAAGATATCTCGGGTTCCCGGGCTTGTTTGAAACGATGACACAGCCAATCAGGCTAGTCGGACTGCCCACCAGGAACGATGCGATATGCGTCGTACACGGAATCAATTGACTTAATAACCCGCAATACAGCGTCCAAGTGATTGGGATCACCCAATTCGAATTCAAATCTCATCTTCGCTACCCGATCTGAACCGGTATGGGTGCTGCACGCAACAATATTGACGTGCTGTTCTGACAAAGCATTCGCCACATCACGCAACAGCTTGCTGCGATCAAGAGCAACTACTTCTACACCCACGTTGAACAATGTTCCGGGTGACGTTCTTGCCCATTCAACGTCAATCATCCGTGTGGGTTCGCCTTCAACCAAAGATTCAGCATTTGCACAGTCTGAGCGGTGGATACTTACTCCCCGACCCTTTGTGATGAAACCGGATATTTCATCGCCTGGCACGGGAGTGCAACAGCGAGACAAACGCACGAGAACGTCTTCAAGGCCCTCAACATGAATACCCGTCGCACTTCGCTTTTCGGTAGTGATGAGGTCCATACGCATCGGCATGGCGAGCTGTTCATCACTTCCTTCTCGGCGCATTGCTCGACCAATTCGCTGAGCAAAACCACGTGCTGACACATGATGTTCACCAATGGCGGCAAACAGCGTGTCGATATCTGTCATATTGAGAGCTTCAAGTTCCTGCAAGAACGCATCAGATGTCCAGATGCGCTGAACGGGAAGTCCTTCTCTGCGCAACTCTGCAGTTAAGTCTTCACGTCCGGACTCAACCATGTCTTCACGGCGTTCGCGCGTAAACCAGTTCTTGATCTTGCTCTTGGCACGTGGCGACTGAACAAAACCCAACCAGTCTCGCGATGGGCCAGCGCCTTCAACATTCGAAGTGAAGATCTCACATGAATCTCCAGACACCAACGTGGAATCAAGCGATACAAGTCTGCCATTTACTCTTGCACCAACGCACGAGTGCCCAACTTCTGTATGCACTGTGTAGGCAAAGTCGACTGGTGTTGAATTGATCGGCAAAGTGATCACTCTGCCCTTTGGTGTGAAGACAAAGACTTCTTCTTGTTCAAGGTCATTCTTCAGGTCAGCCATGAACTCACCTGGATCTGATATCTCTGACTGCCAATCAATGATGCGATTCAGCCAATCTGAATCGTTCGAATCAGTGCCTTCCTTATACGCAAAGTGAGCTGCAACACCGCGTTCTGCTCGTTCATGCATCTCTTGAGTACGAATTTGCACCTCTAGTGCACGACCCCCGGGCCCGATCACCGTTGTATGCAATGACTGATAGAGGTTGAACTTTGGCATTGCGATGTAGTCCTTGAATCGACCAACGACAGGTCGCCATTTTCCGTGCAAGCAACCAAGTGCGCCATAACAATCACGAACACTGTCAACAACAATTCGAATTGCTACCAAATCGAAAATGTCATCAAAGTCACGATCCTTCTGCACCATCTTTTCGTAGATGCTCCACAGATGCTTCCCGCGTCCGGTGACCTGAGCCTCGATGTTTACTTCTGACAGCCTGGCAGAAACTTCTGCGATTGCTTTTGCTAGGTACAGGTCTCGTTCTGGAGTTCTGGTTGAAACCAAATGGTCAAGTTCAGCGAATCGTTTTGGATACAGAGCAGCGAATGACAGGTCCTCTAGTTGCTGCTTGACTTCTTGCATTCCCATTCGGTGTGCCAGAGGTGCGTAGATATCCAGTGTCTCCTGTGCAGTGCGCTGTTGCTTTTCAAGCGGCACACCAGCCAGGGTTCTCATGTTGTGCAAACGATCAGCAAGTTTGATAACAAGCACTCGCATGTCTTTAGCCATGGCGACCAACATCTTGCGCATCGTTGCGGCTTGTTGTGCTTCGCGTGAGTCGAATTGCAAACGTTCTAATTTGGTGACACCATCGACAAGCATGGCAACTTCATCACCAAAATTACGCTGAACATCTTCAAGCGTTATTTCAGTATCTTCCACCGCATCATGCAGAAGAGCGGCTGCTAACGACACCTCATCGAGACCAATGTCAGCGACAATACGAGCGACCGCTATGGGGTGATTGATGTACGCCTCACCAGAAGAACGCATTTGATTTGTGTGCGCAACGCGCGCCACTTCATAGGCCCTATTAACAAGAGACACAGACGCCTTCGGATGACGACTGCGGAAAGCTGTAAGCAGTGGTGCCAACTCTTCAATGCGCGCGTTCTGCTGACGTCTCCAAGGAAGAACTCGATCGGCAGTACCCATGATCAAAGGTTAGCGACGAGACTTCTTTCGAGGGCGCGGTGGGTGACTCAAAAGGGTTTCAACGGCCACGGGGGCAGGAACAACACCCTGGCTAGCGTCGGATGCCGCCCGAGCCGCTGCACGTCGACCAACGGGGGCACCAGTTTGCATGAGGTGGGTCATATCGACCCCGAGGGACAAGTGACCCCTCATCGAACGGTACTGGTCTGAACGTTCCTTCAAGATGCCAACCAAAGGGGTCGCTATATAGATCGAGGAATATGCTCCGGTTGCGAGACCCACGAGAAGCGCGAGGGCGAACTCACGAAGTGCAACGGCACCTAGGACACCAGAGCCAATAACGAGCAAGCTAAGAACGGGAAGCAAACTTGAAATCGATGTATTCAACGAACGCATCAGAACTTGATTCATAGAAACGTTGACAATGTCGGCGTAAGACACTTTTGACCCACTGAAGCGTTCGGTATTCTCATGAACTTTGTCAAACACAACGATGGTGTCATACAGCGAGAACCCAAGAATGGTGAGGAACGCCACGACTGTTGCCGGTGTTACTTCAAGTTTGAAGAACGAATACACACCGATACTGATTCCGACGTCGTGAACCATTGCTGCAATTGCCGACAAAGCCATTCGCCATTCGAATTGCCAGGCAATAAAGATTGAAACTATGAGAAAGAAAACCAACAAGGCATTGATTGCCTTAGTAGTGATGTTACGACCCCAGGTTGAGCTAACTGTAGACACGCTGACATCGTTAACCGTTGCATTGGCAGCCTTGGCCAATGCTTCTTGAATTGTTGTGCGTGTCTCGACCAACAGGTCACCCAACTGAATACGAACACGTTCTGTAGATCCCGAGGTCAAAGTTTGAATCTTTGCGTTATCGGTTCTGATCTTGTTTGCAGCCAGAATTTCTTTTGCTTTCGCTTCAGACATGGTGCCAGCTACGGGCACTTCAAAGGCGACGCCGCCTTTGAAGTCGATACCTAGATTCAAACCTTGCGTAAACAATGAGCCAACAGTTACTAAAAGAAGCAATCCCGAAGCAATAAACCCAATATTGCGTCGGCCATAAAAATTAATAGTTGTTTCACCACGGAATAAACGTGACATTCCACCAGCCATTACGCCACCGCCTCTGAAATTTTGGCCTTGGCAACACCAAGCACTCGTCCCCTGTTGAACATCTTGGTTTTCGCCAACAGAAGCACTGCTGGGCGAGCAAAGAAGTAGGACACGACCATGTCAGACAATGTGGATAGACCTAGGAAGAAGGCGAACCCCCGAACAGATCCGACCGTGAGTTGCCACAAAATGAGTGCCCCGATAAGTGACACAGTGTCAGCAATCAAAATGGTTCGCCAAGCCCGATCAAAACCGCGTGCCGCAGAATTTCGTAGGGTACGTCCCAGCTGAACATCATCTTTGAGTTTTTCAAAAAACACAACGTACGAGTCAACTGTGACACCAACGGACACAATAATTCCGGCTGCACCAGACAAAGTCAGAGCCAATCCGTTTGTCTTTGATAGCCAGGAGATAACGCTCCACAGCATCAACCCAGAAAGGGCGAGCCCGCCAATGACAACAATCGCAATTAACCGGTAGTAGAACAACAAGAACAACAGTACGAGCAAAAGCCCGACGAGCCCAGACAGCACTGCCGCGCGCAAAGAGTCTTCACCGAGTGACGCAGAGACGGTTTGAACTGTTGGTATATCAAACTTCACAGGCACAGCACCGAACTGCAACACGCGAGCTAGATCTTGTGCTTCAGTTTCAGAAAATGAGCCACTGATCTGCACGCTGCCGTTATCGAATGTTGGTGTCTGAACTGTTGGGGCCGAAATAACTTCGCCGTCAAGAATGATTGCAATTGCCTTAGTAGGGCAATCTGCAACACCGGCAAAACACTTTGTTGACAGTGCGTTCCACACATCAGCACCGGCGGCACCGCTGCGGAGTTTTGCGACTACTACCCACGCACCAGCATCTACTTGAGCTGATGAGTCATTCGAAAACACTTCGCCGGTTGCCTCTATAGGTCCGAGAAGATAAATGAGGCCATCTTTGCGTCCTGGAAGGATTGTTTGACCCTGCGGCAAACCAGTTAGCGGATCAACATCCTCGGTCGCGGTTGGAATTGTGGTTGTCGTTACTGCTGCAGTACGTGAACTTCCGACTCCACCAGATGGTGGCGG
Source organism: Ilumatobacteraceae bacterium (assembly GCA_030729045.1). Taxonomy (GTDB): domain Bacteria; phylum Actinomycetota; class Acidimicrobiia; order Acidimicrobiales; family Ilumatobacteraceae; genus UBA2093. The sequence continues at coordinate 1,800 of JANQYF010000039.1, read as the reverse complement.
CAACGTTGTCGACGTTGGTTTCAGAGTTGTCGTGGTTCCACCCTTCACAGTTGTTGTGGTGCCGCCGACCACAGTGGTGGTAGTGGTGTTTTCTGGGTTCTCTGCAACCTTGATTACAGGACGCATCTCAACTGCTCCGGTACGGCCAATTGTGTCGAGAGCCTGCTGCTGATCTTTCACGCCGGGCAAGTTCACAACAACTGTGTTGCCCTGGCGAATGATTTCCGGCTCGGCAACTCCGATTGAGTCAACACGCTGACGAATAATGTCCACGGCTACAGAAAGAGCCGCCTCGTCGACTTCTCCAACAGGAGTCATAGTGACTGAGGCGCCTCCTTGAAGGTCGAGCCCAAGAGCTGGAAAGTTACCGGCAACAATGTTGGCAATGAAGGCTCCGCTCGAAAGTAGAACTATCGATACAAGAGAAGCAACTAAACGGCGAGTCATACTTTATTTCGTATCGTCCGAAGCAGCATCAGCCGCAGGCGCCTTGCGAGCAACTGAACCACGAGAGACACGAATCTCAATTCGCTCTGTTCCGTGACCGTCTGCAACATCGACCCACAACACATCGCCCTCGATAGCTGTCACGAAGCCGTAGATGCCCGAATTCAAGATGATCTCATCATCGACAGCAATGGAGCTTTGTAGTTGTTGGCCCTCTTTCAAGCGGCGGCGCTGAGGACGGAGCAGCAGAAAATACATAGCAGCGAAAATGGCGCCGAAAAATACCAAGGTAACCAATGGATTGGCATTGCTATTTGTTTGTTCAGCAGAGAGAAGGATTTGAATCACGGGTGGTAATCCTAGCGACCAGAGACTGAATCGGCCTGATTTGCCCTACGCCCAAACATCCAAAACGCGTCGCTTGAGGTCAGAAAAGGTGCCCTTTTGTATCGCTTCTCTCATTTCGTTCATCAACGAAATGGTCCATGCCAGGTTATGAACAGACACCAAACGCGACCCAGAGGGCTCCCCTGTCTGGGCCAGATGACGCAGATACCCGCGCGAGTGAGATGTGCAGACCCAACATGAACACAGCGGATCAAGGGGTTCATCGGAATCAAGGAACTGTGCGTTCTTAATGTTCACCCTTCCCTGCGAGGTGAGTGCAGTTCCGTGACGACCAAGGCGAGTCTGCAATACACAATCGAATTGATCTACTCCAAGACCGACGGCCTCGACAAGTGAAGCCGGGTCACCAACTCCCATGAGATAACGCGGACGATCTTCGGGTAGCTCGTCAATACAGGCAGCAATTGATTCCACCATCTCGGCACGACTCTCTCCAACGGAAAGACCACCGATACCAAACCCATCAAACCCAACGTCCACCGTTCGTCGTGCGCTTTCAGCTCGCATCGCAGCATTGGTTCCACCTTGAACGATGCCAAACAACGACTGATCAGAGCGTGTGTGAGCTGCCCGTGCTCGTAACGCCCATGCGTGAGTTCGCTCAAGCGCCAAACGAACTACATCTGGTTCAGCAGGCAACGACGTACACACGTCAAGAACCATCTGAATGTCTGCGCCAATCTTCTCTTGAGTCTGCACAGCAATCTCTGGTGTGAAGCGATGATACGAGCCGTCATAGGTTGACTTAAACGTCACGCCATCGTCATCAACTTTTGGATCAAGCGAGAACACTTGGAATCCGCCAGAGTCCGTGAGCGTGAGACCATCCCAACCACTGAACGAACCAAGGCCGCCAAACTTCTCTACAACATCAGCACCTGGCCGCAACATCAAGTGATAGGTGTTTCCAAGAACAATGCGAGCACCGATATCTGCATAGTCACG
>JANQYF010000038.1 GCA_030729045.1 Ilumatobacteraceae bacterium | reverse complement strand
CGATAGTTTCCGCCACTCCAAGCAAACAATGGCTTGTTGAAGGACGCAAGAATGTTGATGTCTTGAGTACGACCACTTCGAATCGGCCCGACGGGATCACTGCCTTGGCTCTGAAAGACAGCCGCGAAACGGGTCAAGGCCTCCACATTTTCTTCGAACACAATGTCGGCCTTATTGAGACCAGTTTGTGGACGAGATGCGGGATGGTTGTCAATCTTTACTGCCAAGGCAACACGTGATGCAGCAGCTTGATCAGTGATGGGAAGGCCTGTAAGTGGGTATCCCGGAACTGGAGGCGTTGTGGTTAACGGATCAACCCACGCGGTTGTATCGGAACTTGATCCGCCGCCACCGCAGGCAGCAAGAATGGATACCAATACGGTTGCGACCGTTAGACGAACAAGAGTGCGGTGTGATTTCAACATGTCAGATCTCCTTGAGAACAGCAATACGGTCAGCCAGTGGCGGACGCGCAAAACCCATAGTAGACATACCAACCGACGCATTTCTGGCATCCCCTGCTGAATCGGGAGTTGCAAACCACAACGGTTGAGCACCAATGCGCCCCAGAGGAATTGCAGCTGCTTGTTCAACGATTTCCAAAGCAGACACCATGGCTGGTGGGTAACGCGTTGCCTGACAGGCAGCAACGTCGGCCCACATGACGATTCGTTCGTCAGCAACACGCTCAATCACTGATTGCATGATTCTCTGCCCACCAAAACGTTGCATCGCTGTTGACAGCGCCAACATGTAGGTCGTGAGACCGATGTCACCAGTACGAAGGCGCCACATCACATGCGCCATCACCGCTTCCATTTCGACGCGACCCATTGACTTCAGAAATCCTGCAGAAACAACAATCGTTCCGGCTTCCCCCGGCATGCCAACCGCAAGCGCAACCGGGTATTCAATACCAACTACTCGCAATGCTGGTCGAGCATCACCTCCAACAACACACAGTCCATCAATGACATTGAACAGACGAGCATGTTCATATTCAGATGCGGGCAAGCCGCCCACCATCTTGAGAACAACATCGTTAGCAGTGCGATACACATTCCACATATAGCCACCAGAAAGAGCAGCTCCGATTAGTGCAGCGATGATGGGCAATCCAACTAGCAGCCCAACTACAAGAAAAATGATTGTGACGACAAGCGTGAAGGTCACGGGAAATGCAAGCATCCGGCGAGTCATTAACTGACGTGAGTCCTCGATGGGAATCCATTGACGTTGATTCATATGTCCTTTCATAGAGTTGACAACTGTCAACTCTTATCGCCCGTCACCAAGGTGTGATCGCCGCAAGAAACGATCTTCGAACCGTTTCAGCATACGAGGCACCTTAATCGTGGTGATGTTTGTTGCTTCCATGTGCAATGCACGTTCGTACATCTCTATATATCGATCAGCGAGGGCGTCCATTGAGAAGCGCTGGGCATGCTCACGCCCGTTTGCTGTCAGCCTCGCAGCCAATCGCGAGTCAACAAGTACACGGGCAAGTGCCGAAGCCAAGCTTGCAACATTTCCTGTTTCGACCAGAAGAGCAGTCTCATCGTCAGTTGCCACATTGCGATACCCGTCAAGATTGCTTGCGACTACCGGAGTTCCAGCGGCCATTGCCTCAAGAAGCACAACTCCAAATGATTCACCGTGCAGAGACGGAGCGCAGAAAACGGATGCTCGACCCATACGACTGATTTTTTCTGCATCTGAAATTCGACCCAACCAGTCAATACGGGTATCGGTTGCGAATCGAGCCTTTAGTTCTGCAGTCTGTGGCCCATCAGAGGCGATCCACAGGCGCACATCTGGTGGAAGCTTTGCAAGAGCCTCAAGCAAATTACTAAGGCCTTTGCGTTCTTCGTGACGGCCAATAAAAAATATTGCATTCTCTCGAGGGCTTGTCGATGGCGTTGAGTAGTCCCCTAATTCGATGCCGTTAAACAACACTTCGTAGTCACCACCGATGTACCGCTGCGCTAATTCAACAGCGTCTTTTGATACAGCAACACGAATATCAATTCGCGAAGCCACCCATTTCAATTGACGAGAGAATGTGCGGTACGCAGCTGACTCCCCTGCTGAATGAAAAGTTGCAACTACCGGTGCCATCTTTACAAGCAATGCCGTTAGCGACGGACCTGGTACCAACGGTTCGTGAACATGCACGACATCGAACGCTTCATCATTCAGTGCGCGAATGGTGCGCAACGCAGCTGACGCATCGGGGGCAAGCGGCGCAATAGACCCATTCACTGCGGTGGGAAGACTGTTACCAAGCGGTGTAACGAACGCATCAGGCGGGGGGCCGTCACATGGGCCAAGAACTCTGACCTCGTGTCCTTTTGCGCGCAAACTTCGCGCCAAACCAAGGACTTGCTGCTGAACACCCCCAGGAATTGTGAGGCTGTACGGGCTCACTATTCCAATTCTCAACATGCAGGCTAGGTTACGGGAATGCTTAAGGTAGATGCTTCTTTCCGTCCCGCCCTCTCAATAGTGGCCTCGCCCACCAAGAGACGAGCCATCCTTGAACTCGCTGTTGAGGCTGAGAACAAGGGAATCTCGGGCCTTGCCTGCCCGAGTCTTGGCGGAACCATGGGTTTGTGTGTCTCACTTGCTCATGTCACATCACGCATCAACTATTGGACATCGATTCAACCGATCTACTACAGCCACCCTGTTGAAATGGCAAACACTGCTTCACACATCAATGAAATGTCAGACGGACGTTTTCGCCTCGGGCTTGGTGTCAGTCACGGGCCAGTAACAGATCGACTTGGTGTAGAACCAGGCAAGCCCCTAGCTGACACAGCTGCCTACGTTGCAGCTATGCGCGCGAACGAACGCTTCGGAGGGCAATTGCCTCCGATTTATCTCGCAACTCTTCGCAACAAGATGCTGCAACTGTCGACAGAAATTTCAGAGGGCGCCATCTGGGCAAACGCTTCCCTCAGTCACATGTCGAAACAGCTTTCAGAAGTGCCCAATGCAGTTCGTGATGATTTCTTTCTGGCAAACATGATTCCGACAGTGATTGACGACGATGTCGAAGCTGCTCGTGCTGTGAACCGCCGCACTCTCACCGGATACGTTTCGCTTCCGAACTACCGCAACTACTGGCGTGCGGCCGGATACATCGAAGAGATGGACGCAATTGAAGCTGCAATCGAGGCTGGCAACAAAGACATTCTCCCGTCACTCATGAGTGACAAATGGCTAGACGACAACACAATCAGTGGATCTGCATCTCATGTACGTGCTCGTTTCGAAGAATGGGCACAGACAGGCGTCACCCCTATTGCGGTGATGTCTTCAACAACAGGTGGCCAAGTAAAAGCCATCAACCAGTTGTTTGACGTTTATAACTGAGCCAACAAATCAGTGACGTGACTCTTTATCTCGTCACGAATACGTCGAACATCTTCAATTGACTTCCCCTTCGGGTCGTCAAGTGGCCAGTCGACGTAACGCTTCCCCGGGATGTAGGGACACGTATCACCACAGCCCATAGTGACCACAACATCAACAGCGTTCAATAAATCATCATTGAATTTCTGCGGCACATAGGTCGAAATATCTATTCCAATTTCATTCATGACATCAACTGCGACGGGGTTTACTGTTGCTGCCGGCTCTGAACCGCCCGACAAAATCAAGACGTCACCGTTGGAGAGTTCGCGAGCGAATCCGGCTGCCATTTGTGATCGTCCAGCGTTATGAATACAAAGAAACAGAATGCCACTCATGACGACGCTGCTTTGTCTGCCCACAAGGTTTTGATAATCAGAAAACCAATCAACCCGCCGAGTATTTGCATCACCGCAAACATTGGCATTGACTCTGGTGCAATACCTGCAAACGAATCAGAGAACATTCGACCAATGCCCACTGCTGGGTTCGCAACACTGGTTGATGAAGTAAACCAGTACGCCCCGGTAATCCAAGCAGCAACAAGAACTGCAACATTTGCGCCGGCCCTTTTCCCGCCCCAGATAACCAGCAGCAAACCAACTGTCGCAACTACTTCGGAAAACCATGTTGGCCCACCAGTGCGTACTTTCGTCGACATCTCTATGAACGGGTGCGCGAACATAATGTTTGCAATAACGCACCCCACGATTGCCCCAGAAACTTGTGCGACAACATCAGTAACAAGAACTGAAACTGAAGACTCTCGGTCAACGAAGTACCCAACCAAGGACACAACCGGATTGAACGACGCGCCGGAAAGTGGACCGAAAATTGTGATCAGACCAAGCAATGCTCCGCCCGTAGCAATTGCATTAGCGAGCAATTGCAGGGCCACGTCTTTTGTGAGGTTCTGAGCCATGATGCCCGAACCAACAACTGCCATCACCAACAGTGCAGTACCTAGAAACTCTGAGAGTGCGCGACGTGCCATCAGCAACCTTCTGGCCCGCAACAACTACCCGTAGATGGAACTCCAAGCATTATGGGCATGGTCTTCAGTGAAGAATCCTGAGGTGCATCCGCAAGAACCGTGTACCACTCCCATGGCAATTCGCCGCCTTTGATCCACACTTTGTCTTGGACTGCAAAGCAGCAGGTCTCACTTTCCTGAACCTCGATAGGCATTCCCATAGCGACCGCAGATTCAATTTTTGCTGCAACCTGTTCGGTGTCTTCTACTTCGACGCCGACATGGTTCAGTGTGCCTGGTTCCCCGTGACCTTCGATAAGAACAAGTTTGAGAGGTGGTTCGGCGATTGCAAAGTTGGCATACCCTTCGCGAACTTTTGCCGGACCTACACCAAACATTTTGGTGTAGAACACGATTGCATCATTGAGATTGCCCACATTCAGTGCAAGTTGTACTCGTGACATTTCTTCCTCTCATCAGAAGTTCCGAGAATGGATACTTTGATAGTCATCAATATACCCCACATTGATAAGTGTCGATGTATCCTTGGTCCATGTCGAACGCCAAACAGATTCAGCTCGGTAAGGGCCCGCTTACCGATAGCGCTGCTGCTTCCCTAGCGCCCATGTTTGCTGCGCTGTCAGACCCCACACGCCTACGGCTTTTTGATTTGGTTCGTCGTGCAGGTCGTGATGGCATTTGTTCTTGCGATCTGACTGAACCGCTTGACCGAAGCCAACCCACAATCAGCCACCACTTAAAAGTGTTGCGTGAGGCTGGACTTGTTGAATCTCGTCGTGATGGAACATGGATCTGGTATTCCGTCGCCCCACATGCTCTTGACGCCGTGTCTCAGTTCATTCAGCGATAGTCCGAGCACGCATCTCTGCATACCCAGGATCGCTCGGCCAATTCGGCTGAAATAAATGCCACTGTTCAGGTGCTCGGCGAATAAGGCCTTCCAATTCGAGGGCGAGTGCTTGGGTACCGGCCGCTACCTGCTCACGGAGGCCCCCTATTTTTTTGAAAACAAGGGGTGGACGAATAACGCAATGATGACCATCAACTGCCGATGTGAAATACACAGCACCGGGTACGACAGCTGCCCCAGAACGAATACCTAACATCGCTGGACCAGCTGGCAACGTAGTGCGCTCGCCAAAGAAATCCACTTCAACGCCATTGCCTTGAATGTCACGATCAGACAACAAACACACAACTTCATTTCGGCGCAATGCGGCAAGGACAGCTGGTGCAGCGCCAGGCCCGAGTGGGACAACATTCATGCCAAGGTCACTACGTAACTTCGTAAACCAGTCGAACAACTCTGGCGGTTCGAGGGGTTCCACAATGACGGTCATGCGGTGCCCCATCTCTGCCATCCAACGTCCTGCCCATTCCCAACCACCAAGGTGCGGTAGAGCAACGATTGCGCCCTTACCAAGCTCTAATGCGGATTCGATGTAATGAAAACCGTCATTAGAGAGCGACTTCAATACATGTTTGGCAGATAATGTCGGCAAGCGGAAACTCTCGGTGTAGTAACGCATGTAACTGTCGAATGCTTGTTGCGATGCCCGATGCAACGCGAACCCAGTGAGCGAAGGGTCAACTCTTTGCAGATGGCGTTCAATCATGAAACGACGTTTACGTAACGACAATGCAACGCCAGGGGCAAGAAGTGAAACAGCACCCTGTGAAATTGGAGCAGGAGTTAAACGAGCAATTACCGAGCCGAGCCGATAGCCACCCACTGTGAAGGCGTCAGCAAGTTCGTCGAATGGATTAGCCATTACGATTGCGGCGACGTTGGCGCGATTCAACCGACAACTGACGACGTGAAGTGCGCGCACTAATTCGCGTCATGCGACGTCCTTGGCGAACATCGCGTTTCTCTTGAGTAGTCGAAGACACTTCTGCCTGACGCCACACCTGGACGAACCGCTGAACTGCCGTTATTACCGTAAGCACCAGCATGATCCACATGATCGGCACCAGCAATGAATCAAACAAAAGACCAATACAAAGAACCACGATGCGCTCAGCGCGTTCCATTAATCCACCCTTGGCATACAACCCAAGTGCTTCAGCTTTTGCTCGTTCGTATGAAATAAGCGACGACACGCCCATAATCGCCATCGGTAGCAAAACAAGGTGAGGGTCTTTCTCCGATGCGAAATACCAAGCAACGCCACCAAAGAGGACAGAGTCAGTAACTCTGTCCACAACAGAATCAAAGAAAGCACCACGCTGACTTGATGTTCCAGACGCCTTTGCTAACGCCCCGTCAAGCATGTCGGGAACTGCGGCCAAGATGACCAACACAAGTCCGCCACGAAGGGCGCCATTGCCGATTGCGAACGAAGCAACTACAGCAAAAGCAATTCCGAGAATGGTGAGGTGATCAGGTGACATACCTGTTTTTCTCAACAACTGACCAACCGGGCGCACAGCCTTCTCAATTGGTGCGCGAAAACGCCCGTCAAACATAGCGTGACGCTATCGCTCTTGAGTATCCGCGGATGGCATCTCCGCCTCAGGGTTCTTCTCCACCAAACATTCAACGACATGCCCATCAACAGCGTCAATCAGCACCAGGGCCTGCTGTAGTGGCGGTTCTTCCGTGCTGTAGCAGAAAATTCTCCATGTTGGCTTGCTGCGAATTCCGCGCCATACCTGCTGCGCTGACGCATGTCCAACTGCAAAACCTGCTGTACGAGTAGCAACCACTAGAGCCTCTGACTCGTTCATTGTCATTCGCCAACCACTGGAAATTGTAATGATGGACATCACAGCCAAAAGCACCGCAGCAAACAACAGCCCATTGTTGATCAACGCTGAATCATTGCTATCGGCAATTGACCACACAACAACGCAGAGCACCGCCAAGATTGCATACATCACTCCGGGAATGCGACGGCGGCTGTTATCGGGAAAATCATATGCACCGACATGATCGACAGCATTCAGATCATCAGGCAGTTGGTCACGTAGTTCGTCGGTCATTGTGTAGCTTTCGGCCATGCATCTCGAATTTTGGATGCGGTGAGAGGAAGTGGTTCTGGAATCGTACGAGTCGAAGCCACTGATGTCATAAAGTTTGAATCGCCATTCCACCGCGGAACGATGTGAACGTGTAGATGCTGGGCAATACTGCCTCCTGCGGCAGCTCCGAGGTTGATACCGACGTTCAATGCATCAGGTCGATGCGAGGCCTTAATCGCAACGGTTGCTTCAGTAACAGTCGACCAGAGATCTATACATTCTTCAGTTGAGAGATCTTCTAGATGTGCCACTTCACGGAATGGCAAAACAAGCACATGTCCAGATGCATAGGGATAGGCGTTCAAAATCGCAAAACTGAACTGAGAGCGATGCACAATAAAAGCGTCTTCGTCAGACAATCCTGATTCCAGAATGGAGGTAAACACTGAGTCCGACGAATTTGCTGAATTCACATTCGCAGTGCCGATGTATTCGGCCCGCCATCCATTCCAGAGTTGCTCAAGAGACATCTACGTCGCCTAATTGTCCTTCTGCCACTTCGGCGGCAAGACGAGCAATAAAGTCAACAACCGAAACGTCACGCTCTACTTCCCCACCCCGCGGGTTGACACCTACAGAATGATGCGCAACGTCATCATCGCCAACTACAAGAACATACGGAACCTTGCTGGTCTTCGCGTTGCGAATGCGCTTTCCTAGCTGTTCATCAGCATGGTCGATATCAACTCGGAATCCGGCTTTCTTCAACTGAGCCACGACAGACTGTGCGTACTCGTCATGAGCAAGCGCAACAGGAAGCACTCGCACTTGTTCTGGTGAAAGCCAACTTGGGAAAGCACCTGCATAGTGTTCAATCAACACACCAAAGAATCGTTCAATTGATCCGAACAATGCGCGATGCAACATAATCGGACGATGACGAGCACCATCTGAACCGATGTATTCCAATTCGAATCGTTCTGGCAAGTTGAAGTCACATTGGATTGTGCTCAACTGCCACTTACGCCCAATGGCATCACGAACGTCGATATCAATCTTCGGACCATAGAACGCGGCATCGCCTTCCTTGATCTTGTACTGAACGCCATGACGGTCGAGTGCTTCACGCAAGGCCTCAGTGGCTTTGCCCCAGATTTCATCCGAGCCAACTGATTTTTCTGGATCACGCGTGGACAGGTTGAATTCGAAATCACTGAATCCGAATCTGCGCAACACAGACATAATGAAATCAAGCAATGATGAAATCTCATCTGCCATCTGTTCTTCGGTGCAGTAGATATGGCTGTCATCTTGAGTGAACCCACGGATGCGCAGTAGACCATGAAGAGTTCCGGCACGCTCGTACCGGTACACATTGCCTAATTCGAATAAACGCAACGGAAGTTCGCGGTAACTGCGCTGACGGCTGTCGAAGATAAGACAGTGCATCGGGCAGTTCATTGGCTTCATGTAGTACGTGCCGTTATCCATCTCCATCGGCGGATACATACCGTCGGCGTAGAAATCAAGATGTCCGGACTTCGCAAACAGATTGGCGTTAGCAAGGTGCGGCGTGTACACGAACTGATAATCACCATCTTGGTGACGTTGACGGCTGTAGTCCTCCATCAATTTGCGCACTATCGCACCCTTTGGATGCCAGACAGCAAGTCCGCCACCAAGTTCCGTTGGAAAAGACAAAAGATCTAGTTCGTTAGCCAGTCGGCGATGATCTCGCTTCGTTGCCTCTTCAAGCCGATGCAGATGCTCTTTCAGTGCTGTGTCAGATTCCCACGCGGTGCCATAAATGCGTTGCAGCATTGGGCCCTTCTCGTTTCCGCGCCAATACGCCCCAGCAACTTTCATCAGACTGAAATGCCCCAGGCGAGAAGTTGAAGGCACATGAGGACCACGGCACAGATCAACGAACGAATCTGAGTTGCGGTACAGACTGACGGAGTCAGAACTACCAACTTCAGCAACATCAGTTCCGTCTGCGGCACCCGACGTGACACGTTCAATAATTTCGCACTTGTACGGTTGAGTAGCAAAGACAGCCAAAGCCTCTTTCACTGAAACTTCGGAACGAGTGAACGGCTGATTTGCCTTCATGATCTCGCGCATCCGCTTTTCAATCGAAGCCAGATCATCATCAGAGAACGTCTTGTTTCCGGGCAATGCAAAGTCGTAGTAGAAACCGTCTTCGATTGCCGGCCCAATTGTGAAGTGAGCCCCCTCAAACAACTGCACGACAGCCTGGGCCAGAACATGCGCAGTGGAATGCCGAAGTACGTGACGACCTTCTTCAGAGTCGGAAGTAATGATCGACACTGAGGCTCCGTCAGGCAATGGCACTGACAAGTCGACTTCTGCACCATTTACTGTGCCTGCCACCGCTGCCTTTGCAAGCCGAGAACCAATAGAGGCAGCTAAATCGGCAATCGAAGAGCCAGCAGGCAGCGAGCGCGAGGAACCGTCGGGAAGAAGTACTGAAATCTCTGACATGAGACACCCATTCTACGGCGCACCGGAGTGTCGGCTCGGGTCTATTTAGCCGTGATCTACCACTGCTTGCTCAGTTGGGATGCTCTCTGCACGTTTGGTGGCATAGACGTTGCGGTATTCCTGCCCGGTGAGAGCTTGGATTTCAAACATCAGTTCATCAGTGATCTCGCGCAGCACCATGTGGTCGTCTGCTCGGTCGCGATACCGAGACACATCAATTGGCGCGCCAATTTTGATTGTGCATTCAAGCCTCAAACGTGGCATCACAGTGTCAGGTGGTTGTATTTCTCGAGTGCCAATAATGCCAACCGGCAAAATTGGACAGCCCACTTTCATAGCAAGACGAGCAGCGCCAGTATGACCTTTGTACAACATGCCATCTCGACTACGAGTTCCTTCAGGAAATATGCCAAAGAGTTCACCGCGCCGAAGAACTGCTTCCGCGGCAATAAGTGCACCTTCGCTTTTTGACCCACCTGAACGATCAATCGGAATCATGCCAAGGGCTGGAAACAAATGTTTCGTCTTCCACGAATCCATGTACTCAGCTTTTCCCACAAAACTGATTTGACGACCAGCATGCACCATGGTGAAAACAGAGTCGAGAAAGCTGATGTGATTCGGACACAAAATTGCTGGCCCAGCATCGGGAAGATTTTCAAAACCTTCATAATTAAACTTCCATAACTTCGTGGTGAGAGGCCGTAGTAAAGCGCGAGCTCGCGGTTGAGCTCGGCTGGACACAGACTTCACCTCATCATTGACTGATGATTGCGAATCAGAGTGTTTGGCCATGCTCGGCACATAATACTCCTGATTTTGAGACCTCTTGGTCAGTACAACCAGTTGTTAGCGCGGTCCAACAGGAGTGAGTAATTCCACTCCCAAAAGAGCCGCCGAGGCACTGACGTCGACACCTTCTGCTGCGGCTGCATCAATCAGCGCAAGCGCCGAAGGCGTATCTAGGTCATTATCAAGGCAGGCGCGCACCGAATCCAAAAGGCCTGATTGAGTTCCTCCGACAGAAGCAACCCACTGCGCCAGGCGCGCCGAACTACGTGGCATCAGGGTTTCATCCCACTCCCACTCTTTGCGGTAATGATGCTCAATGATTGCAATGCGAATCGACCGAGGGTCCCACAATGTTCGCAACTGATCAACAAACACCAAGTTGCCAAGACTCTTTGACATCTTCTCGCCATCTTTGAACACCATTGCTACATGCATCCAATGCTTTACAAATATTTCACCAGTTGCAGCCTCAGACTGTGCCCGTTCACATTCGTGATGAGGGAAAATCAAGTCGCTTCCACCACCATGTAAATCAATAGTGGTGCCGAGGTCACGAAGTGCAAGTGCAGAACACTCGATATGCCAACCTGGTCGACCCGCACCCCACGTTGCATCCCATGCTGGTTCATCTTCAGCCGACGGATGCCACAACACGAAGTCCAACGGATTCCGTTTCTGCGGATCATCCACATTGCCGCCGCGCTGACGTGCAAATTCGAGCATTTGTTCGTGACTGTAATGAGACACTTCGCCGAAGGTCGGCACTTTTGTGACATCGAAGTACACGGAACCACCGACGGCATATGCAAACCCTCTGTCAAGTACGAGGCCAATGAATTTGCGAATATCGGTAATTGCAGACGAAGCACGAGGAGTGCTGTACGCAGGCAACATTTCGAGTGCTTCCATATCGCGATTAAAACGTGCCTCTTCGCCTGCTGCCAGATCAAGGTAATGCACACCGAGTTCTCTTGCCTTTGCGAACAGCGGATCATCAACGTCCGTTACATTTCGCACGCACCGAACGGTGTGCCCAAGATCAATCAGTCTGCGTTGCAGAATGTCATAGAACAGGAAAGTAGAAGCGTGACCCAAATGCGTTGCGTCGTAGGGAGTAATGCCACAGGTGTACATCAGCACCAACTCACTCGGAGTAAACGGCACGACGTCGCGCCGCGCAGTGTCGTACAAACGCATCGACATGTTTAGAGAGCTTTCGCCCGAGGATCCTTCGTGATGCCTGTCAACTTCGGTGCAACTCGTGTCTTGTAGCGAACATTCAATTGCAAAAGGACAGCTGTAAAAGCTTCGATTGCTGTTGCGTTTGACAATTCACCGGCATCGAGTGGACGACACCCAGGGATATGCGCAGTGATGTCCATGACGATTGTTCGTGCCTCAACATTGTCAGAACAAATCAGCACATCGGAATCAATCGGGTCACCGAGATGTCCAAGTTCCGTGGCTGGCAAATGATGAAACGCCGCCACAACACGACACTCAGGTACAGCGGCCTGCACATGAGCAGCAACACTTCCGCGAGGCGGCAAGAGAGGTTGGAATTCAGGGCCTACTCGCACAAGTGCGTTGGCCATACTGATGATGACTTTGCCACGCAACAAATCAATGTGAGCTTTAGCTGTTGTTGCTGCCGAGTCCCATGGCGTGGCAAGAACTACTACGTCACAAGCTGAAGCCTCGTCGTTGTCGCCACCATTCACACTCAGGGTGAGGTTCGGCCACTTAGCTTTCAGGGCATCACACACTTCGGTGGCTCGTTCTTTTGTCCGAGACCCAATGATGACGTCATACCCCACCGAAGCAAGACGTGCCCCGAGGGCACTTCCGGCGGGCCCGGTGCCACCCAATATTCCAATACGCATTCCGTAGAGCCTTACACATAGACCCCATGCGAACTACGGTCATATGAATGGGACTTCTTGAAGGCAAAAAAATCGTTGTGACAGGTGTCTTAACCGACGCCTCTTTGGCATTCAGTGTGGCGCAGTTAGCCCAACGCGAAGGCGCCCAAGTTGTACTCACGGGCGCCGGCCGAGCCCTTTCGCTGACACAGAGATCCGCTCGCAGACTTGATTCGCCTGTTGATGTCTTCGAGTTTGATGTCACAGTGCCCGAACACATCGAATTAGTTCGTGAACAAGTGCGCGCTTCAATGGGTCACGTTGACGGAGTACTGCACGCAATCGGCTTTGCCCCCGAGGTATGCCTAGGCGACGACTTCTTGGCAGCTCAATGGAGCGATGTTGCAATCGCCATGCAAATTTCTGCTTATTCATTGAAGACACTTGTTGACGCATTTCTACCCTTGATGTCTTCAGGTGGGTCCATCGTTGGTCTTGACTTTGACAACACAGTTGCGTGGCCTGCATACAACTGGATGGGAGTTGCGAAGTCAGCGTTTGAATCAACAAGTCGATACCTAGCTAAGGAACTCGGACCGCGAGGCATCCGTTGCAACTTGGTGGCAGCTGGCCCCATCAAAACAATGGCTGCAAAATCAATTCCCGGATTTCAAAAATTCGAAGACATTTGGGATGACCGCGCTCCCCTTGGATGGGATGTGTCTGACCCAATTCCTGTAGCTAAAACTGTTCTTGCGCTCTTTTCTGACTGGTTTCCTGCAACAACAGGTGAAGTGATCCACGTTGATGGCGGCTTTCACGCCATGGGCGCGTGACAAACAAACTGTCCGAGGCGTCGTCGCCTTACTTGCGACAACACCGAGATAACCCGGTCCATTGGTTTCAATGGGGCGACGAAGCCTTTGCCGAAGCATCTCGCACGGGCAAACCAATTCTGTTATCAGTGGGCTACTCGGCATGTCACTGGTGTCATGTCATGGCTCACGAGAGTTTCGAAGATGACGCAACAGCAGCAGTAATGAATCAATTGTTCGTCAACATCAAGGTTGACCGCGAAGAACGCCCAGATGTTGATGCAATTTATATGGATGCAGTGCAAGCAATGACTGGTCGAGGTGGCTGGCCCATGACCGTGTTCTGCACACCTACTGGGGAACCCTTCTATGGCGGTACGTATTACCCGCGAGATTCATTTGTGAAGTTAATGCAGGCAGTTGATGATGCATGGCGCAATAAACGTGAGGACTTACAACAGAACGTTGATGCACTAGTAGAGGCTGTTGGTAGAACCTCCCGTATTGCGCCAGTTGCAGCGTTCAATGCTCATGAATTGGCAGATACCGCACTTCAGGCGATGTCGCAAAGTTTCGACACTCGTTGGGGTGGTTTTGGATCAGCACCGAAGTTCCCTTCAACATTTGCACTTGATCTTGCAATGCGCTCATACCAACGCTCTCACGATGACCAACTTCTTGGAATGGTAAACACCTCCCTTGATGCAATGGCGGCCGGCGGAATGTACGACCACATTGGCGGCGGCTTTTCTCGATACAGCGTTGACGAGAAATGGCTAGTGCCTCATTTTGAAAAGATGTTGTACGACCAGGCTCTTTTGTTGCGCACTTATACGCACGCATGGCTAATTCAAGGACATGATCGACATCGCCAAACCGCTGAAGAAGTGATGTCGTACGTCATCAACGAACTACGCCACCGCGACGGTGGTTTCTACAGTGCCGAAGATGCTGATTCTCTTGATGAACACGGACATTCTGAAGAAGGCGCGTTCTACACATGGACCCCGACAGAAATCAACACAATCCTTGGCCCAGACTCAGAGGCAGCTCAGGAGTGGTGGAACATAATTGAAGGCGGAAACTTTGAAGGCCGTTCAATTCCGAATCGCATTCCTCAACGCACATCACTACAAAGACCACCACAGATCGAATCTGCCCGTCAACGCCTCTTCAATTATCGCGCTACTCGACCACGGCCCGGACTAGACAACAAAGTGTTGACCGAATGGAATGCAATAATGTTGTCTTCACTATGTGAGTCAATATCTGCATTCAATCGACTTGATCTGATACCCATAGCCGAGAAAAACGCAGAATTTCTTGTGAAGGAATTGCGAAATGCGGACGGAGTGTGGTCTCGCAGTTGGCAAGAAGATGCTCTCCCCCATGCTCAACACAGCGCACTTGCTCATGACTTGGCCCACGTAGTTGATGCCATGACACGCATGTATGAATTGACCGCTAACCATGCGTGGCTTCATGTAGCAACCGAAACCGCACATCAGTTAATCGATGAATACTGGGACCCAGAGCATGGTGGTTTATTTACCGTTGCTTCATCGTCAGAGCAGTTGATTGTTCGTCAGAAAGACTTGATGGATAATGCGACACCATCAGCCAACTCGGTAGCTGCGTTTGCATTTCTTCGCCTTGCGGCCATTACCGGTGATGCAGCCCTGGAAACTCACGCGCATCAGATACTTGCCCTGCTGGCCAGAGTCGCACCATCTGCGGCAACTGGCTTTTGCAATGCGATCTCTGCTTCTTTGTTTGCTCAAGAAGGCGCTGTAGAGATCGTGATTCCGGGAGACAATCCTGTACTTCTCGCAACAGTTCGGTCACAGTGGCTCCCAAATGCCGTCACTGTGTGGGGCGAGCCCGTTGATTCACCATTGTGGGCTGGCCGCGAACCTGGCATGGCCTACGTATGTAGGAATCATGAGTGTTTGTTGCCTGCACGTACCGAGCAGGAACTGCGCGACCGAATCGCTACCAGTTTTTCTGGTGAATAACTGATTCCACTGACCGACGAATTCGTTTAGCGCTACGACCCTGCGGATTTGACCCAGCAGCTTCGTGCCCAATTGCAATCGTTCCCAAGATTTCAATGTGGTCAGGAATATTGAACTCCTGTCGCAACCCTGCTTCATTCGAGTGAGCAAAAAACAATGCTCCCAATTTCACATCTTGTAGAGCAAGAAGAAATGTCATGGTGGCAAAAGAAGCGTCGATAGTCCAATACGGTGCCGGCCACTTCTCAAGACTTTCACCAAGCCCTGTTGCCTTTTTATCTGGTTCTGAATAACGCTCGAGATACGCAGTGGGATCACACATACTGATCACAATTACTGGCGCTTTCAATAGAAGCGGAAAAGCAAAACCCTCGCGTCGTTCCGGCGTTAGAGCAACATCCCAATATCGCTGCGTTGATTCGTTTTCCAGAATCAATACATGCCAACCTTGTGATTTTCCTGCACTTGGTGCACGCGTTGCTAGTTCAATGCACGATGTAATTACTGCAGGATCGACTGCTTGATCGGAAAATGACCTCGACATCCGACGTGAGCGGACGATGTCGGCGAAGTTCACTGACTTAGACGCGAGCGCCGAGCTTGACAAGGCTTTCAGCCATGGTCCAACCATGAACAATCAACACGCCACCTTTTTTAGGGTTAACGCCTTCAAACAAGGAAGTGATTTCTGGTGAGATTTTTTCTGGCTTCAATGACTCATGATCAAGGAAACCACTTTGTCCGCCTGACGCAACAATGAAGGTTTTTTCGTCATAGGTGGAATCAACACCGAAACGACGGGCAAGGCGTCGGCCCCAAGCGCGCTCTTCACCTACGGCACGATGACCAAATGTGGGAATCATGTCAGTGACTGCCTTCATTGCTTCCATGCCGTCAGCTGTTGCAAAGCGACTGCCGACAACAACGTCCTCATCAGGAAATGCCATAAGCGCCCGGTGATACGCCTCTGTCATTAAGCCTTTAAGAACTGAATCACGTTTCGCAGTGCGCTTAATAGTCATGAGACCAAGCAACACACAGGGCGTTCCGCCAATGCGCTCAAGTGTTGAAAAGGTGACACCATGCAATTTGCCATCAATGCGGGCAAGGGTGCACAACACCCAGTCTGTTCCGGCCTTTGCAAATTGCTCAGCAGTAAAAGACCCCTCAATGGTGAGGAACTCTTCAAACTGGGCCTCAGTGAGTGCGCTGCAGTCTTGTGTGGCAACTTCCAACGACATTGACTGGGTGACTCCCTATGACACTCGGGCGGCACTAGTGCCGACAACAACCCTTCTATTCTGCCATTGCCAGAAGCCAATTCCTGAAATCACGGGTTATTTAGATGATTTTTACGGCATTAGAGCCAAAGGTAACGCGCAATGGCCCCAGGGCCTTCTCAAAGTCAACGAGCCCTGACGGCCCAAGATCGAATACTTTGCCACCAGCTAACTTCACTTTGCACGGCGAGGTTCCGGGAAACTCCGCGATTATTGCTTTGAGTCTCTCGAGTTTTTCTGCTGTGAAACCAGACGGAAGTGACAATTCAACTTCTGCAATTTTGTCTCCGAGATTTTCAGGAACCGAAATTCTCTGTGCTGAAAAACTTGGCGGCGCATCATCACGTTGATTCAGGCGGCCGGTGATGGTGACTACTAAGTCATCGGACAACAAGTGTCCGTATTCGGCCAGTACTTTTGCAAACACAGTTACTTCAATTGCTGCATCCATGTCTTCCAACACAAATGTTGCCATCTGATCGCCTTTTTTCGTGAAGCGACGATTGAGGCTCGACATCACTCCACCAATCGTGACCATTCCAGATTCACGTGCTTCAAGTTCCTGAATAGAACTGGTAACAAGCCGACGCAATGCGTGTTCTATTCCGCGTAGTGGGTGGTCAGAAATGTACAGACCAAGCATTTCCTTTTCATGGCGCAATTGGTCTGGCTTTGTGAACTGCATGTCGGGAATGGTTACTTCGGCGCTCCACCCCGTAGTTGACGCATCTTCCATCTCGCCAAAGAGCGACATGACTCCTTTTTCTTCCTCACGTCGAGCCACTACTGCAGAATCAATGATTGATTCAAAAACCATGAGCAGGCCGCGACGAGGATGCCCGAATGAATCGAACGCTCCTGCCTTGATGAGTGACTCAACAGCACGCTTGTTGAGAGCCTGTTCGGGTGCACGTCGCGCGAAGTCATGGAATGACTCGTATGGGCCATTGCGATCACGCTCTTCCAAAATCTGAAGAACGATTCCTTCTCCGACATTTCGAACTCCGGACAATGCAAAGACAATTCGCTTCTGGCCGTCAGCTGTGATTGCTGCAAAGTCTGAGCGGCCTTCATTGATGTCGGGGTTCGACACCGTGATGCCAATGGAACGCGCGTCAGCAAGATGAACTGCTGCCTTTTCATAGTTGCCCTTCACAGAGGACAACAAACACGCTGAGTATTCAACAGGGAAATGAGCTTTGAGATATGCAGTTTGATATGCGATTAATCCGTAGCCGTATGCATGGCTCTTGTTGAATGCGTAATCGGCAAAGCCACGAATGATGTCGAACAACTTCTCACCAAGCGCACGGCCGTATCCGGTCTTCTCGCACCCATCAACAAAGGAACCCTCTTCAGCCGCCATGGCTCTCGGATCTTTCTTGCCGCAGGCTTTGCGCAAGTTGTCTGCTTGGGCAAGCGAATAACCAGCGAACTTCTGCGCAACACGCATCATGCTCTCTTGGTACACCATGAGCCCGTACGTGTCATGAAGCACTTCCCGTGCATCTTCATGGAAGTACTCAGGTTCTTCTATGTTGTTCTTGATTTTTGCGTATGTGGTGTGCATTTTGGTGCTCATCGGACCAGGGCGATACAGAGCAATCACAGCGCACACATCTTCAAATGCTGTGGGGCGCATGAGACGCAACAAACTCTGCATTGGTAGAGACTCAAGCTGGAAAACACCGATGGTGTCTCCCCTTCCGAGCAACTCAAAGGTTTCTGTGTCTTCAAGAGAAATGATGTCGATATCAAAGTCAGGATCTGTTTGTTCTCTGATCATGGCAACAGCATCTGCAATGACGTCAAGGTTTCGCAAACCGAGAAAGTCCATTTTGAGAAGACCCAAAGACTCAACAGCATGCATTTCGTATTGAGTAACTATTGGTGCATCGTTACCTTTGCGTTGAATCGGCAGGTAGTCCATCAGCGGCTTCCCAGTGATTACCACTGCAGCGGCATGGATACCGTCTGAGCGCTTCAGACCTTCCAACCCTCTTGCAACTTCAACCACTTTTGCTGCGATCTCGTCTGCCAGAACCAAGTCACGCAAGCCCTGAGCTTCGCGATACCCAGCTGCATGCTCATCGCTGTATTCAAAACATGCTGCAAGCGGAGTGTCGCGCCCCTGTTGCAGTGCTGGCATAAGTTTGGCAATGCGGTCGCCGACTCCGTATTCGTGCCCAAGCACTCGAGCAGCATCGCGTACCGCATTTCGAGCCTTAATGGTGGCAAAGGTAATGATCTGCGCAACATGGTCACGGCCGTATTTTTCAGCTGCGTATTGAATCATGTGATCGCGATACCGCGAGTCAAAGTCCATGTCGATATCGGGCATGCTGATTCTTGAAGGATTCAAGAATCGTTCAAACAGAAGGTCGTATTTCAACGGATCAAGATCTGTGATGCGCAAGCAATATGCAACAGCGCAGCCAGCAGCTGACCCACGACCAGGACCAACACGAATGTTTGATTCGCGAGCGTGACGAATGAGGTCCCAGACAATAAGGAAATAAGCATCGAAGCCCATGTCGCTAATTGTTTTCAACTCGAAGGCGAGCCGTTCAACAACCGCCGACGGCAAGTTGTCTCCCCACCGCTGTTGAGCACCTTTCCAGGTGAGGAATGACAAGTAATCAGCAGGCGTCTTGTAATCAGCAGGAATTGGGAAGTCTGGAATCTGATATTCATCAAAGGTGATATCAACCTGTGCACGTTCAGCAATGAGCAAAGTGTTGTCACATGCCTCTGGCAAGTCTTTCCACACTGAGCGCATTTCGGCGGCAGTCTTTAAGTAGTGCTCGTTTCCTTCGAAACGGAAACGATCTTGATCTCGCATCAAGGCACCGGTCTGCACGCATAACAATGCATCGTGTGCCATGTGGTCACTTTGGTTGACGTAATGCGAATCATTGGTGGCAATGATTGGTGCGCCAATTGCTCGTGCAATTTCAACCAGTTTCGGATTTGTGGTTCGCTGATTCGCTATGCCGTGATCTTGTAATTCGACAAACAAATTGTCTTTGCCGAAAATGTCTTGTAGTCGAGACGCCTTTGCGATTGCGCCCTTTTCGTCGCCATTCAACAACGACTGCAGTACATGGCCTCCGAGACAACCAGTGGTTGCTATGAGACCTGACGAATACTTCTCTAATAGCTCCCAGTCGACGCGGGGTTTGTAGTGATACCCCTCGAGGAACGCGAGGCTAGATAACTGAATGAGGTTGCGATAGCCCTCATTGTTTTCGGCCAGCAAAGTGAGGTGGTAGTACTGCTTGCGACCACCTTCATCAGATCCGCCATTGTCGTCAAGGCGTCCTCTTCGGGGAATGCGCTCAGAACGATGGTCATGCGCCATGTATGCCTCGGTACCAAGGATTGGCTTAATGCCCTGCTTGACGCATTCTTTGTAAAACTCGATGACGCCATACATGTTGCCGTGATCTGTGATTCCGAGAGCCTTCTGACCATCAGAGACTGCCTTTGAAACCAATTCGTCGAGTCGGGCTGCCCCGTCGAGCATGGAATATTCAGTATGAACGTGGAGGTGTGTAAATGACGAACCCACGAACTTTCCCGACTCCTTTTGTACTCACTGACAGCCTTGTGCTGTTGAGCAAGCGAACTGCACTGCGAGTTCTTAAATTAGCAGTCGGGTGCGCCTTCGGCATCAGAGACGCCAGGGATTGTCGTTTATGCCCGCTTCGCGAGCAAAGGGACCAACATTTCGTCGGCGGTTAAAGATCCGTGACGGCACACCAAAGGAAATGCCCCGCTATCGAGAGGTTCTTCAAAACTCACAGGCTGGTGAGCCACCAGCGCCACATCACCCAGCCGGCGCTTCACCTCATCACTCATCCGCGGCCCAAACCATTTTTCATCAATGATCTGATCAGCGGTCGCCACCCATGCAACATCTGAATACGTGGAACA
The DNA here is from genome assembly GCA_030729045.1 of Ilumatobacteraceae bacterium. GTDB lineage: Bacteria > Actinomycetota > Acidimicrobiia > Acidimicrobiales > Ilumatobacteraceae > UBA2093. Next base: position 34,928 of record JANQYF010000038.1, on the reverse strand, counting down.
TGCATCAACAAGGGCTGCAGCGCGTCCGCGTTTTGCATGTAACCATCTGAAACGTCCTTCGCCCGACTGATGATCGACGAGGTCAACAATCTCGCGCGGAGGAATGATGGTGCGTTCGCCAACATGAACTTGACCGTGATCTGCAGTCACAATCAGCACAGTGTCAGTGGGCAGTACAGACAAAATGTCTGCAACTATTCCATCAGCAGCGCGCAATTCAGAATCATAAAACTCGCCAAAGCCGCGTTCGTGTGCAATCTTGTCAACTCCGTCGTAATAGGCGTAGACAAAATCCTCGCCAGCATCGAGAGCCTGACGAACCAACACCGGAATGCTGCTCGCTGCGCGCCACCCCATGTGCTTAACGTCTGCGAGATGAGCCAATGTGAATCCACTTCCCTCTAATTCACCTTTGCTCAGAACCGGAACTCGCGACCCAAGAAAGGGCGGGCACGGCTGCACCAAATTCGGCGGGTAACGACGGCGCAAATCGCCATTCTCGTCTCCCCACCGCAAAACATTCATCACCGTGTCGCCCATATCGATGCGATAGCCGAGCAGGCCATGTTCCCCGGGGGAAAGGCCCGTCGTGAGCGAGGTCAATGCCGTGGCAGTTGTTGACGGGGCGACGGTGGTGATGAAAGACCCTTCGAAACCAGACAATGTGGGCATGCACGTCTTGTGGTCCTGCAACTGATTCCAGCCAAGCCCGTCAATCAGAAGCACAACAACACGCTGCGCTCCACTAACAGTGGCTGGCATCCACTCAGGCACGCTTCGTGGGCCGCCTGGAGCACACAGCGCAGGGATCACGCCAGAGAGGCACCCATTGGCGTAATTGGGCAGAACTGGCGACGGAACACTCACCTCACTATCCAACCACCTACGATGGGCTTGTGCGAGTTTCTACGCGAGGCGATTATGCCTGTCGAGCCCTATTGTCGCTAGCGCTCCATTCCGAGACCTCACTGCCGACCTCTGTCAGGGATATTGCTGAGCGCACTGCCCTACCCCAGCCCTATCTCGAGCAAATACTTCTCGCTTTAAAGGGTGCCGGCCTTGTCCGTTCGAAGCGTGGAGTTGGAGGCGGCTATGTCTTGGCTAAGGCTCCTAGTGACATTCGCCTATCAGACATTATTTCTGCTGTTGATGGCCCGATCACGCTTGGCGACTTTGGACAACCGCACCAAGACGGCTCGTGCGATCACGAAGGACAATGTGTCTTGCTTGCTATTTGGGATGTTGCGGCTCACCACATGCGCGATCACTTAAATGACTACACGCTCGCCACTATTGCGTCGGCTGCAACAGGTACAGGTCCCTGGCCAAAGAACACTCCACACTCTCACTGAGTAGTGGAAATCATCTTTCAGGAATCTCGAACGAGCACTTCGCAATAATTGCGGCCATGTCGGCTGGCAACGATGCTTCAAATGACATCTCTTCTCCGGAACCAGGATGAATCAATGTCAATCGTCGCGCATGCAGCATGGGTCGGGGCGCAACCAAAGCTGACTTTGCGCCGCCATACATAGCGTCACCAACAACTGGGTGACCAACAGCAGCAAGATGCACACGAATCTGATGAGTGCGACCTGTTTCAAGTGAGCATCGCACCAATGTCAATAGGGCTGGGTGATTGAATTCGGTCTCAACCTCAAGATGCGTGCGTGCCCACTTGCCGTTATGCACAACAGCCATACGCATCGGATCGCGCGGGTCACGCCCCATCGCTGCATCAACAACCGCTGTCGGTGAATCAAAGTGACCCCACGCAAGCGCGATGTACTCGCGCCCTACTTCGTGTTCAGTTAGTGCTGCGACCAACGAGTCGTATGCACGTTGCGACCGTGCAACCACCATCATTCCAGTTGTACCAGCATCAAGACGATGCACAATTCCGGGACGAGCAGGTTGACCGACATCAGCCACTTCCGGATACAGCGCCAAAATACCGTTCACCAAAGTGCCAAGACCATGACCCGATGCTGGATGAACCACAAGACCTGCAGGCTTGTTAACGACAATGATGTCTTCGTCGACATAGACGACATCAAGCACAATGCTCGCGTCTGGGCCTGGCGGTTCAGCTACAGGCACCATGTCGAGATCTACAACAACTACTTGTCCTTCTCGCAAACGAACTTTTCCAGAAGGAGCTGGTGCACCGTCAACAGTGGCGCCGCCACTTGCAATTAGCTTCGACGCATCAGTACGAGAAATGTCCGCTATGAGCGACACAATCCGATCAAGCCGTTCATTGTTCAACGCCGATGGCAGTGTTTCTTCAACTTTCATGGCTGTTGTCAACACCTTTTCCGTTACGTGATTCCATCAGCATGGCAGCAATAAGCACACATGCACCCACAGTTATCGATGAATCTGCAACATTAAAAACCGGAAACCACTGCAAGTCGATGAAATCAACAACCCGACCATGGAGCCAACCATCGCCACGGAAAATTCGGTCAGCAATGTTTCCAATTGCACCCGCAACAATGGCGCACAATGCAGTTGCAGACAATTGAGTCGTGGCCTTACGTACCGCTCGAAACAACAACACGACCGCAATGATTGCAAAAACACCAATCAAAGGCCCCAACCCTTGTCCCTGTGAGAACGCAAAGCCACTATTGAAACCGAGCGAGAACTGCAACGAACCAATGACGTGAATAACGCGACCATCGGCCAACGCCGATACTGCCCACGACTTCGTCACCTGGTCAAGGAGAACTACAAGCACAATGATTATCGCCTGTCGGCGAAATGAGAACACGGGGGTGCTGGAACGCCTAACGGCGTCCTAGTCCACCGGCACGTTCAGTAACAAGCTCTGTTGCCCAAGGGATTGCGCGCAGACGCTCCTTAGGAATTGGCAAGACTGAAACAACCGAATAGCCATACTCGCCAGTTTTCATTCGAGCAAGTGCTGCATCAATCTCTTCGACCGTTTGGCGAGCTGCAGCTGACAAAACAAGATCTTGCTCACGCTCAACGACCATAGTGTCGCCTTCGCCGCCTTCATCGTCAAACTTCACATCTCCCATTTCAGCATCTGCGATCATGGCATTTGCTTCATTCTCAAGGCGATTTGCTTGGCCGACTAATTTGATGCGCTCGAACTGAAGTGCTTCGCGTTGTGCGAAAAGGAACTTCAAATCAAAATCTTTGGACGACGTGACGCCATCTTCTGAAGGACCCTTCACGATGACAGGACGCTTTGGTGGTTCTGGCTTCTTCGCAACCTTTTTTACAGGAGCCGGTGCTGGAGCAGCTGCAACAACTGGAGCCGGCGCGACAACTTTTGCCGCTGCTACTTTCTTCGCAGGTACAACTTTTGCTGTAGCCGCTTTCTTGGCTGGAGCAGCTTTCTTTGCTGGAACTACCTTCTTGACAATCTTCTTCGCAGGAGCAGCCTTCTTCACAACCTTCTTGGCTGGAGCAGCTTTCTTCACAACCTTCTTCGCTGGAGCCGCTTTCTTTACGATCTTCTTTGCAGGAGCAGCCTTCTTCACAACTTTCTTTGCAGGAGCTTTCTTCGCAGGCGCTGCCTTTTTGGCTGGAGCCTTCTTTGCAGGTGCTTTCTTTGCAGGAGCCTTTTTGGCTGAAGCTTTCTTTGCAGGAGCCGCTTTCTTTGCAGGAGCCTTTTTGACGACCTTCTTTGCGGGGGTGGTCTTTTTCTTCGTTGCCATAATGAGCACTCTCTCCTTGCACCGGGCATCCGCCCGTGTTGCCCCGTGAGGCTACGGCCGAAAAGGGTGTTTTCTCAACCAGCAATAGCGACAGAGACCCCTATTAGGGCGCCCTCAACCGCAATTGCGCGCTCCCCTGATGCATCAAAGAGCACATCGACGGCAAGCGTCTCACCTGCAATGAGACCGACATGAGGCTGAATCTGAGCCTTCAACTCGTCATCGACCGACAAAGTCACGATGATTCGGTCTGAGATATCAAGGTCTGCTTCACGGCGCGCCTGCTGCACAGCACGCACGATGTCTCGTGCTGAACCTTCGGCTTCCAGTTCGGCTGTGACATTGACATCGAGCAATACGACGCCAACTCCGCCTGGCAGAGGTGCACTGGCAGAACCTGCTTGCGTAACCAACTTCAATGAGTATTCTCCCGGCTGCAAAGACTCGCCAGCAACATTGATGACATCACCATCCTGAGTCCACTCACCCTTTTTCACAGCAACAATGACTGCTTGAGTACGTGGCCCAAGTCGAGGACCAACAATTGCCGGTACAACCTGCAATTCATGTGACGCAATCGAATCCACGTCAGCCGAGAGAACCACTTCACGGACATTTACTTCATCGCGAACAATGTCAAGGAAGCCTTCAAGCGACGCTGCATTGGCAGCTGCAATTGTGAGAGACGCAAGCGGCAAACGAACACGACGCCCATGCGCTTTACGTACTGATAACGCAGACGAGCAAACATCGCGGACCATATCCATAGCGGTTACCAAAACCGCATTGCGTGGGAGTTCTTGCGACGAGGGCCAATCGGTGAGATGAACACTTCCTGCCTCCGCCCCGTGGAGGCCTTGGAATACTTCATCAGTCACGAGTGGCAGCAGCGGCGCTGCAATTCGCACCACGTAATCAAGCACAGTGTGCAAAGTATCTATGGCGTCTTGATCTCCGGCCCAGAAACGATCACGACTTCTGCGGATGTACCAATTCGTGAGCACATCAAGAAAATTTCTGATTGTTTGGCACGCTGCGAACAGGTCATACACGTCCATTGAGGCCGTTACAGATTCAATTGTGTCAGAGAGTTTGGCAAGCACGTACTGATCAAGCACATTGGATGAATCAGTACGAACTACTCCAGAAATTCCATCTGCATTGGCGTACAGGGCAAGGAAGTAGTACGAGTTCCACAGTGGCAACAAGACTTGACGAACTGTTTCACGCATTCCTTGTTCGGTGACAGAGAAATCACCACCACGCAGGATTGGCGATGACAACAAATACCAACGCATCGCATCAGCACCATGAGAGTCAAACACCGCCATCGGGTCCGGATAATTGCGAAGACTCTTTGACATCTTCGCGCCATCGTCGCCAAGAACAATTCCATGACTAATGCACGACGTAAATGATGGCCGATCAAAAAGTGCCGTGGCTAGAACATGCAACGTGTAGAACCAACCGCGAGTCTGACCGATGTATTCAACAATGAAGTCACCTGGGTAGTGGTTGTCGAACCATTCCCTGTTTTCAAATGGGTAATGAACTTGGGCAAACGGCATTGACCCGCTCTCAAACCAGCAGTCAAGCACTTCAGGAACGCGACGCATCATTGATTTGCCCGTTGGGTCGTCTGGGTTTGGTCGCACCAAGTCATCAATACTTGGGCGGTGCAAGTCAGTTACCTCTACCCCGAAGTCACGAGACAAATCAGCAAGGCTTCCGTAGACATCAAGGCGCGGATACGTCGGGTCGTCGCTCTTCCACACAGGAATTGGTGATCCCCAAAAACGATTGCGGCTGATTGCCCAGTCGCGGGCATTAGCTATCCATTTACCGAACGAACCATCCTTGATGTGCTCGGGTGACCATGTGATTTGTTCATTCAGTTCCACCATGCGGTCACGGAATTTTGTGACTTCTACAAACCATGAAGAAATTGCCCGATACACGAGAGGCTCAGCACAGCGCCAGCAATGCGGATACGAGTGATTGTAGGAATCGTGTCGAATAACGATTCCCATATCTTTTAGTGTGCGAACAATGTCAGAGTTGGCCTCAAATACATGTTTCCCAGCCCATGGCGTTATCTCAGCTGTGTAACAACCATGTTCATCCATGGGACACAACGTAGGAATACCAGCAGCATTGCATTCGATTTGGTCGTCTTCACCGAAACCAGGTGCCATGTGCACAACACCAGTTCCATCTTCTGTTGTCACAAAATCAGCACCCAGGATCTGGAATGCATTCTTCGTTCCGGCAAAGAAAGGAAAAATGGGCGCGTATGTGCGGCCAACTAAATCGCGACCTTTTATGGTGCGCAGAACTTCTGCGCCCTCAAGTTCTTTTTCGTATGAACCCAACCGGGCCTCAGCCACTATGTAGGTATTGCCATCTGGGTGGGAAAGAACTGCATAATCAATGTCTGGACCAACAGCGAGAGCCAAGTTCGACGGCAAGGTCCACGGAGTCGTGGTCCACGCGAGAATCTTTTCTCCCGAATCAAGAGTGAAAGAAACGGTAAGGGCCGGATCTTGACGATCTTTGTATACGTCGTCCATTCGGGTTTCTGTGTTCGACAACGGAGTCTCGCAACGCCAGCAATATGCGAGCACACGAAAACCTTCATAGATCAGACCTTTTTCATGAAGCGTCTTGAAGGCCCACATGACGCTTTCCATGTACGGCGTGTCAAGCGTCTTGTAGTCGTTTTCAAAGTCAACCCAGCGAGCCTGGCGCGTGACATACCGCTGCCATTCATCGGTGTAACGCAACACGCTTGTACGACAGGCATCATTAAATTTGTCGATTCCGAATGCGGCAATTGCCGGATGCCCAGCGATGCCGAGTTCTTTTTCGGCTTCTACTTCTGCAGGAAGCCCGTGGCAATCCCAGCCAAATCGACGATCAACGTGACGCCCACGCATTGTTTGATAACGAGGGACAGCATCTTTTACAAAACCGGTAAGTAAATGTCCGTAGTGAGGCATTCCGTTTGCAAATGGAGGACCATCGTAGAAAATGAACTCATTGTCGCCGTTTGTGCCAACGGGTCGCGCCGCAAGGCTCTTTGCAAAAGTCTGGTCACGTTCCCAACGCGCCAGAACGCCTTCTTCCAATTGAGGAAAGTTCGGCTGGGATTCAACCTTTGGATACGTCACGCAATAAGGCTAGAGGCGTAAGGGGCTTAGCACCCAAGGATGCGAGCGACGATGTTAACTCCGATGATAACGACCACGGGAGTGAAATCGAATGGCCCCACGGTGGGAAGCACACGACGAATGGGCGCAAATACTGGCTCTGTGGCCTTGTAGAGAAAATCAACAACAGGTAGAAGAGGACTGCCAGAAGAGATAGGGAAAAAGGTTGAAATGGTGCGAGCAATCACAATCAAGACATAGATATTTGCAATCGCACAGACAAGTCCCATGGTGAACCTTTAGTAGCGAGGTGAGTCGAAACTCACAGCTGGCTTCAACAAGTAGACGCCACTGCCTACTTTTTCCATTGTGCCGCTGAGTGCGTAACACATGCCACTTGCGAAGTCGATAATGCGACGTGCCATTTCACGATCAGCACCTTCAAGATTCACAATTACAGGAACACCATCTTTGAAGTGGTCTGCAATTTCTTGTGCTTGATTGAAGTTGCGAGGACGAACAGTGACAGTTTCACCAGCTGTAGGAATTGTCCGCACTGTTGGAGACGTACGTGCAGTGCCGACAGGACGTACTTGCAAACCAGAGTCATCAGGACGACGTGCTGCACCAGTGTCATCTACGCGCATTGGACGCGCGGCAGGTCGTTGTGTCTCTGATGAGTACTCGGGATCAAAATTGGATCGACGACCTTGGTCGGGCGCAGGACGTCCGACACGTTGTGGTCGTTCGTACTCCATCGACATGTCGTAGTCGTCGTAGGCTTCTTCCCCACTCAGACCGAGGTAATCCATTGCACGGCGGAAAAATGACATATTCAGAGGCTAATGCACTTCGAATAGCAGATGTGGGACACGTCTATTTAGCTACACGCTCTCTGTCGCCAAAGAGTCCACTTCCCACCCTCACCATCGTGGATCCGCACGCGACCGCAATTCGGTAATCAGCTGACATACCCATCGAACAGACCCATAGCCCTTGTTCATTGACTAAACGGCGCAACATTTCAAAGGATTTTTCACATTCCTGCGGTGTTCCGTCAGTTGGGCCAATCGTCATCAGGCCTTTCACAACGAGACCCACAGATTCGGCTCGCGTTCTCAGGGTGTCTAGAAGTTCTGGCGCTACCCCACCTTTTGAGGGTTCTTGTGTTGTATCAACCTGAATCAGGATGGATGCCCCAGGGGCCCGACGCCCTAATTCGTCTACAACCGATTCCCTATCAACAGACTGCCACAACGCGACGTGCCCGGCTAACGAGCGCACTTTGTTTGACTGCAATGCACCAATGAAGTGCACATCAATTGACGGAAGACCGACAGTTACCTTTTCCAGTAACTCTTGGGCGTAGTTCTCACCCACCCCTTCACAACCTGCAGCCGCGGCAGCACGAAGAGCATCGATTCCAAAAGATTTTGTGACAGCAATGAGGGAAACCTCAGAACCTCCAGCATTGCTGATCTCTGAACGAACACGCGCTACTCGATCGGCCACCTCTTTGGCGTCGATCATGTGTGAAGATCTATTTCAGGAAAGACGGAACGTCGAAATCGTCGTCATCATCAGACAACGGATCGCTGTCAGAGAAAATGTCACGAACGTTGCTTGTTGACGGACGTGAATCTGCTGGACGAGTTGATGTGCGAGTGCCGATGGATGATCCACTTGAACCTGCATCCCAACGTTCGAAACCAGCTGCGATAACGGTGACCTTGATTTCATCACCCATTTCATCATCGATAACAGTTCCGAAGATGATGTTTGCATCCTGGTGAGCGACACCATGAACAACTTCGGCTGCTGCATTGACTTCGAACAGACCCATGCTGGATGGACCTGTGATGTTGAGCAAAATACCGCGGGCGCCATCGATAGCTGCTTCGAGCATTGGGCTTGAAATGGCATCTTTTGCTGCCACAACTGCACGATTATCGCCGCTTGCAATACCAATACCCATCAGAGCAGAGCCAGCGCTGGTGAGGATCATCTTGACGTCTGCGAAGTCAGTGTTGATAAGGCCAGGAGTCGTAATCAGGTTTGTAATACCTGCAACGCCTTGCAACAAAATCTCGTCTGCCATCTTGAATGCGTTAACAAGTGATGTCTTGTCGTTTGCGACTGTCAACAGACGATCGTTCGGAATAACGATCAGAGTGTCGACTTTTTCCTTCAAGCGCTGAATTCCGTTGTCGGCTTGCACAGCACGGCGACGACCTTCAAACTGAAACGGTCGCGTGACAACACCAATGGTTAGCGCGCCGAGCGACTTTGCGATTTCAGCAATAACTGGAGCAGCACCAGTACCGGTACCCCCACCTTCACCTGCGGTGATGAAAACCATGTCTGAACCATTGATGAGTTCTTCGATTTCTTCACGATGCGCTTCGGCAGCTGCACGACCAACATCTGGATCAGAACCAGCACCAAGTCCGCGAGTGAGGTCACGGCCGATATCGAGCTTGACATCAGCGTCGCTCATAAGAAGGGCTTGCGCGTCTGTGTTAATTGCGACAAATTCGACACCGCGAAGACCAGCATCGATCATGCGGTTGACAGCGTTAACGCCGCCTCCGCCAATGCCAATCACCTTTATAACGGCGAGATAATTCTGTGGTGCACCGGCCATCGACCATTTACCTCCAGTAAGGAGTCCGTGAGGACTGAGTTGATCAAGTTTCCCACATCACGAGCGATTTATGTGGTAATCCCCGTTTCGGGCACCGATTAGCGGACTTGGACGGTCGGATCTCCGGTTGAAACGTCAATAACTGCCAAGGTCGATGGGTTCTGACGCCGCAAGAGCACCACAACTGCTACCAATTTGTCCTGCAGGTCATTCGGAGGTCCAAAACGAACGAGAGTGCCACCCTTCAGAGTCATTGCAAGTTCTCCTCCAGGGCTCACCTCAAGTGATTTCACTAATGGTCGCAGTTCATCGGGCAGGGCGAGAACTAGTTGTGCAGCGGCCCTGTACACATCGTCAGCAGTTGCGCCTGCTTCAAGCGAAGGACCAACGCCAGTTACCCGAAGATATTTAGTCGGCCAACCATCGAGTACTGCGATGATGCGCCCTCGCGCATCCACAATGCGGGCCTTTTGATCATCTCCGACATACCAAATGATGGGAACACGTTCTGCGATTTCTACCAGCGCCTTACCAGGGAAACGGGTGGTGATCCGAACGTCAGACACCCATGAGTCTTCAAGCAGTAACTCGCGCGCGCGTTGGGTATCAACTGTGAATACTGATGCGCCTTTCAATGTCTTTGTCACCGCAGCAAGAACCTCTTTAGATGTGTACACATTTCCTTCTACGGTTACCGACCGAATGGCAAAGATTGGTGAAGCTAGCAGTGCGATAACCACAACTACAGACGCCGCAACAGCACCAGCAAGCTTTAGCCACTTCACCTTTTGCAGACGTTCGCGCCTACGCGAGCGTCGTTGTCTCTCTTCAAAGGTTGAGTCAGGCCTGTCGTCGTCGACAATGACAACTCGGTCTAGGTCATCATCAATAACCACCAAAGTGCCCGCATCGTCAGCCATTCCGTTAAGAAGCGGATCAATTGGCTCTACACGTGGAGACACATCAATACTTATGTCACTGATGACTATGGTTTCAAATTCTTCACGGTCAAGTTCCTGTGGCGTGTCGTCCTTGGTTACTACATCAGCCAGGTCAACCACATCAGTGATTGTCATGTCGTTCAATTCGATTATGTCTACTGATTCCGAGATGTTCTCTGATTCGCGAGTACCGAAAAGCCCCGACAGTTCTTGCAACACTTGATCAGAGACCTCTGTGACAGATAATTCCTCTACCCGATCTTTGGGATGTGAGTTCTCCGGCTCTGTCATACATGTTCTCCGAGGAGAGTTTGCAATTGTTCCTTGGCTGCAACATGCAATGCAGAAGAGTGAGAAGGGTGAGTAAAACGAGTCATGAGGTCTGGTGAAAATCCGACAAGACATACTTCGCTGTAGATGCGAATGCCGTGAACCTCTTCAACCGTACTTTGAACATGTGCCATTACTGCTGCAATATCAGCTGCAGTTGACCCGTCCGCCGCTTGAATAAAGTTTGCGTGCTTTTCCGACACACTCACTGACCCAATTGTGAAACCACGAAGCCCAGCCGAATCAATAAGTGCTCCAGCGCTTTCGTCGCCAGCGCCAGGATTCACAAACACTGATCCGGCATTTCTGCCTCCAGGTTGATGCTCGCGTCGCCAACTAACAACTGCATTTATCTCGGCAGTGCCAGTAGCTGTTTCTTGAGCCGACGTTCTCATTCGGACCGAGAGCACAACGTGATTGTTTGACAGTGCTGACCCGCGAAAATAGAAACCAAGCTGTTCAGCCGACACTCGAACGATTTGTCCGCTTCTCAGTGACAACACGGTGGCATCGACTACCGACGTAGCCATATCGGCACCATGTCCACCTGCATTCATGCGCACTGCCCCACCAACGGTGCCCGGAATTCCAACGCACCACTCAAGACCACCACGCCCGGCGCCGACAGAACGACGTGCCAACACCGGCATCAGCATTGCGCCACCGGCCTCCACAATGTCACCATCTACAACAACTGCGTTTTCAGTGCTTGATGGAGCCATAACAACAACGACGCCGTCGAATCCATGATCTGCGATAAGAAGATTGCTCCCGCGACCCATGACAAGAGTTTCAACCTCAGGGTGACGCCGTAAGACTTCAGAGACTGCGATTACTTGTTCTGACGAAGACACTTTGACAACACACGCGCCATTACCGCCGACCCCATAGGTAGTGAGCGGCGCAAGTGGTCGATCACCATGAACGTCGAGACCTGCTGAAGCCATCTCAGCAATTAGCACACCGGCAGTCACTGCAGAACTCCTCGAAGATCATCCGGAAATGACTCGATATCACCACAACCCATTGAGACACAGATATCACCGGGCGCAATCCACGACTCAACTGCGGCAACCGTGTCAGCCCGCGACGGGGCCCACACCACATCAGCATCATGATGGGCGTTTCGAATGGCATTCACGACTAATTCACCTGTAACGCCGTCAATCTTCTGAGTGCCTGACGCATACACATCTGTAATCACAATCCGATCTGCATGGGTAAAACAATCGGCATAAGAATCGGCCATCGTTGCGATGCGGTGGTATCGATTCGGTTGAAACACTGCCACCACACGACCTGTCAATGCTGGGTGTGAACGAACTGCATCAATCGTGGCGGAAATCTCAGCGGGCAAATGGGCGTAGTCGTCAATCAGCAATGACCCACGGAAATCCCCGCGTTCAGTGAATCGACGAGCAACACCACGAAAAGATGCTGCAGCAGTACACGCGACATCGGGTTTAACACCCAGTTGAACAGACATTGCCAAAGCAGCGGCGAAATTCATGGCGTTGTGCTCCCCGCGCAAACTCAGCGAACAACTATATGTATGGTCACCAATACGAACTTCAATCAACGTGCCATTGCTACGTGACTGTGTTGAGATAATTCGAACCGTCGAATTCTCTGACCACCCAAAAGTTGTTATCCGGCTGTCATTGCCCAGTAACTTCACAATGTCAGCAGAACCTGCATCATCAGCATTAAGCACTACAAACCCTGGAGTGCGCCCGATTGACTCTGCGAAACATGTCTTTATTGCTTCAAAGGTTCCGAAATAATCGAGATGATCAATATCAATGTTTGTCACCACAATGCAGGACAATGGAAGAACATCGAGAGTTCCATCGCTTTCATCTGCCTCAATGATGAGAAGTGGTCCGTCACCGTGAACATTTCCGTTACTCCCAAGAACTTCAGCACCAATAATTGAAGACGGACGCAAACCACCAGCAGTAGTCATTGCAGTAATAAGTGCAGTAGTTGTTGTTTTCCCGTGAGTGCCAGCAACACCTACTGCACGCGTTGCTGCGCACAGCGATGCCAACATGCCAGACCTGTGGCGAGTCTCTAATCCGATGCGCTGCGCTTCTATAAGTTCAACATTGGTAGCTGGAATAGCTGTTGAGTACGTAACGACGTCTGCGCTGCGGACGGCTGATTCCTGATGGCCAATAGAAATCTGCGCGCCGCGTTGACGAAGGTCATCGATGACCTCAGACTCGTGCACGTCAGACCCAGTGACGGAATGCCCCATCTCGACCAACAAGCGCGCGATTGCGCTCATTCCCGGGCCTCCAATGCCAACTATGTGACATTTGATAGGAGCATCAAGCGCAATCAGCGGTTCAGCAATTCGGCGAGAGACATTCATCAGTCGTCCATTGTTCCACGCGCGACAGTCGCGTGAGCGGCCCCCTCGATTGCATCAATGAGGGCCGAGCTTCGATGCAGGGTCCCTAATTGGTACGCCGTGTGCGCCATGGCTTTCACGCGTCCGCCATCTGCGAGCAATTTCGCTACTTCAGATGCTGTCCGCCCGTCAGCACATGCCACATCATCCATGAGAATTCCTGCGCCGCCATCGGTCAACCATCTGGCATTCAGTTCTTGATGCCCATCAGCTGCATCCGGCCATGGAATCAAAACTGCAGCAACTCCAACAGTCGCTATCTCAGCAACTGAACTAGCACCTGCACGTGACACCAATACATCTAGCGCGCTGTACACAGTTGCCATTCGGTCTTCATAGCCGACTCGCATGTATTGCACGCCGGCAGGTACGTGCGGCATTGCATCACGCACAAAACGTTCACCACAAATGTGATACACCACCGATTGAGTTCCTGCCAGTTCACGCAATAAATCTGTAACCATTGAATTCAATACACCGGAGCCCAAAGACCCACCCATCACAACCACCATGCGCGCATCAGGAGAAATACCTAATTCGGAACGCGCCGATTCACGGGAACTAGCGACATTCAATGCACGCAACTGTTTACGTACTGGCGCACCCGTCAGTACTGACCGAGGAAGTGGACTGCCTTCAAATGCAACTGCCGAAATCGAAGCCTGTTTGGCTTGTCGTCGAGTCGCCAAGCCCGGAATTCTGTCGTAACTCACACATACCAGTGGCACATTTGCAGCTAGTGCCGCACGCGACATCGGCTCGCTTGCGTATCCGCCAACTGAAATCACCACGCTAGGTCTCCACATCTTGATAAGCCCACGAGCAAGAATTCGGCTCCGCAATAAGCGCATAGGCAAAAGAGCATTTCGTGCCATGCCTTGAAGATTCCATGAACGCTGTAACCCAGAAATGGGAAGATACTCAGCAGAAATCTGAGACGATTTCATTAACTCCTGTTCAACTCCACGTCGAGATCCGACGTATCGAATATCGGACGCCGAGTATCCCGCCTCAACAAGTAGTTCGCAAATTGCCATCGCTGGAATTACGTGGCCACTTGTTCCGCCGCCGGTAACTACTGCGTACACCATGAATTAGCGAGATGTCTTTACGTCTCGTGCCACGTTCAATAATAATCCTGCAGCTGCCATCGAAGCAATAAGTGATGAACCACCGTATGACAAGAAAGGAAGCGTTAAACCGGTCATGGGAAGTGCACCAACTACCCCACCGATATTGACGAGAGCTTGCACTCCGAACCACGTAGAAATTCCACCAGCAATAAAAGCCCCATGGGTATCTGGTGCTGACAGAGCAACCTGAAGACCGAAAATGACTAATGCCAAGAATCCGCCAATCACCATCAATGAGCCGAAGATTCCCATTTCTTCTGCAATTACGGAAAAAATAAAGTCGCTATACGCAAGAGGCACGTAACCCCATTTACTTGTGCCAGACCCAATTCCGGTACCAGACCAGCCACCATTGGCGATACTCAACAACGACTGATACACCTGATACCCAGCGTCGTCTTTCGTTCCATCCAGGTCCATAAATGCAAGCATTCGTGCACTGGCGTTACTGGCGAAGTTCAGTACGAGTATTCCGACAACGCCAATGCTTATTGTTGTGGCGATTAGTTGACGTGCTGGCAGCCCTGCGATGAACATCATCACAAGAACAATGCCACCAAAGATCAAACTTCCGCCGAAGTCCTTTTGAAGAGCGCACAGTCCGGCGCTTACAGCCATGGCAGCAATCATGGGCCACAACACAATGCTCGTAATCTGAACCGAACGATGTCGATGAGATAGCAAGTTTGCACAAAACAGCACAACTGCGATTTTCATGAACTCTGATGGCTGCATCCGGAACGGACCCATGTCTAGCCATGCACGTGCGCCATTCACCAATGCGCCTCTCAGAATCACCACGACATTCAAACCCACCACTGTGAGTACTACCGGCATCAACAGCGAAGACTTACGCCATGTTTCGTATGGAAACGCATACGCGGCCCACATCGCAACTGTTCCTAACGCGGCCCAGACCAATTGGCGTTGAAACATTCCCCATGCTGAACCACCGGAATGCAAGTTAGTAACGGAAGATGATGACAACACCATGACAAGCCCCAACATCACGAATGAACTGACGATGATAAGAATCCAATAAAACGCTGCAGATGGTTTTTCTAAAGCCACACGATGACGGTCTGCAACTCCAGCACGGCGAAGCGTTGCCAACCGGCGTTCCTTCAGAGTCTGGTTGGTTCTGTTGTCTGTGACCATTATGAACTCAATTCTGTTTGATTGAAGTACTTACGTACCGTGTCTTGAAAGTCGTCACCGCGCTCGTTGTAATTGTTGTACCAGTCGTAACTTGTGCAGCCGGGCGACAACAGAACTGTTTCGCCATTTCTAGCCAAACCATGTGCAAAAGTAACTGCCTCATCCATTGATTTGGCGTCACGCACCAGGCACACACCTTCGAAAGCGCGCCGAATTGCATCAGCATCGTCTCCGATTGCAACGACTCCTGCCATTCGTTGTGGCTCTGTGGCCATCTGTGACAGATCTAGGTCTTTATTGCGGCCTCCTGCAATCAATACGACGCGTTCAAAAGACCGTATGGCGGTCAGTGCAGCGTGAGGACTCGTTGCCTTCGAGTCGTCGTACCAAGCAGAGCCATCAAATTCACCGACAAGCTCGATGCGATGTTGTGCAGATTCGAAACTGTGAAGTGGCTTAGCTACATCACCCACAGAACTCAATCCCGATTCAATAACCAAAGCTGCAGCAGCCAGCGAGTTGGTGATGTCGTGCGGAAGCGAGCGCCACAATTGTTCAACAGAACAAATCTCTCCGTGTGGACTAACTAGAGAACCTGCGGACACCATGTAGTCAGCGTTATCAAGACCGAACGTGACACAACGTGATGTAGTTGCACGAGCCGTTTCAAGAATCATTTCATTGTTCGTCGGAGCAATCACGACATCAACTGGTCGTGAATATGCCCACAGCCGACGTTTCGCTCCTGCGTACTTGTCCATTGAACCGTGCCAATCAAGATGATCCGGAGCCAGATTGAGCCACACGGAGGCGTCGCAACGGAACGCATCTGTGAATTGCAGGCGAAAACTTGAACACTCCACAACAAAAGCATCGAACGGTTGTTCAATCGCCGCCATAAACGGAAGGTCCGTGTTTCCTACCTCGCCAACAGAGCGGTCACCGCCGCGCAACAATGCTGCAGTAATCATTGTGGTCGTGGTTTTGCCATCCGTGCCAGTCACTCCGAGAATTGGTCGGGGACCGCCAATTCTCTGTTGTTCCCATTCATAAGCAATATCAATTTCTGTGCGAACAGATACGTTACGCACGAGAGCCTCAACGATGACACGGTGGTGAGGTGCCACTCCCGGAGCTGGAATCAAGACATCTACCCCGTCAAGAAAGGCAACAACGTCGGCGTCAGTCACTACTGGCACGATTGCGCAACCAAGTTCACCTGCAAGACGACGATGTTCATCCACGATTACATCGTCAGACAAAACAACTTCAAGACCCCGCACTGTCAATGCACGCGCAGCGGCTTCTCCGGCTAAGGCCAGACCAAAAACTGCTACTCGTTTCATGTCACCTCCCGGCAAAGGAATCGGCGATGTTCGTGAAGTCTGCAATAAACATTCCTACTGCGATCGCCACACATATTCCGGACAAAATCCAAAACCGAATAATCACTGTTGTCTCGGGCCACCCAAGAAGTTCAAAGTGATGATGGATTGGCGACATACGGAACAATCGCTTCTTTCGGCCCGATGCTTTGAATACACCCATCTGCAACGCAACTGATCCGGCTTCCATTACGTTGAGCGCGCATATAAGCGGAAGCAACATATGTGTGTTCGTAGTCACTGCCAACAAACCCAAAGCGGCACCAATTCCAAGCGCTCCCACGTCTCCCATAAAAATTCGTGCCGGCGCAGCATTCCACCAAAGAAAACCTCCGCAGGCTCCTGCCATTGCAGCAGAAAACACGGCCAAGTCAAGCGGGTTCACCAAATTGTAAATATCGGGGTTACGAAACGCCCAGTATGCAATCACTGTGAACGCAAGGAATCCGAACAACGCTGAACCTGCTGCAAGTCCGTCAAGACCGTCGGTCACATTCACTGCATTTGTTGTTGCCCACACCATTAAAGAGGTCCAGACAACCCAGAGAATTGGCGACAAGTTCCAACCCGGGAAATCAAAGCGAGTGAAGGACAAAGTCTCACTTACACCAGTGCCAAGAAGTAGCCATGTCATCATCACAACTACAAGTCCGAAGGTGATGTATCCCTTCTTCTTCCAAAAGATTCCACGATTATGCGCATTACGCACTTTCAAGAAGTCGTCGAGGAAACCAATGACAGATAAGACTCCACAGATAGCCCACATAATCATTGCTTGGTCAGAGAGTGCTATTCCCCCTCGTAAATGCGCTACGGCCCAGCCAATGAACGCGGACAGCATGATGGCAATTCCGCCCATCGTGGCTGTCCCCTGCTTTTTCATGTGATGGACAGGACCATGGTCATCAGAACCAAGAATCGGCTGACCTTTCCCGATCGAGTCGAAGAATGAGATCAACGCCCGAGTTCCAAATAGAGATAACACCATGGAGACGGCTCCTGCGATCAGGACTGCAATCATTTCGTTTTCTCCTTTCGTATTTGCAACACTCGGGCAGCAATGACTACATCGCTGCTTGGGGTCAACACGCCGTTAGCTTCCTGAGTCGTTTCATGACCCTTGCCAGCGATAACCACCATGTCACCACGCTTTGCACCCAAGATGGCGGATTCGATTGCATTTTCCCGATTCACGATGGAACTAACCATGGCGAGATTGGCTTCAACGCCTGAAACGACTTCGGTGATGATGCGATGCGGGTCTTCGCTTCGCGGATTATCGGAGGTCACAATCACCACATCTGCCCTACGGGATGCGATGTCTCCCATGAGCGGGCGCTTTGCTTGATCCCTGTCTCCACCGCATCCAAACACCACCGTCAATCTGCCACGAGTTATCTCGCGTGCATTGATCAACAGCCCTTCCAGTGCTTCGGGCGTGTGTGCGAAGTCAACTACAACATCGATGTCAACATCGTTTGGTACTAATTCAAACCTGCCAGGTACAGTCTGCACCGAAGCGCACCCACTAACTATGTGTTGCTCAGGAACACCAAGTTCCCTAGCCGCAGTAATTGCGGCTAGTGCATTCATGACTGCATACGAACCACCAATGGGAACACGGATATCGAGACTCTTCCACGTGAAAGAAACATGGGATGAAGTCACCACAACATCGCTGATATTCGCTAGAGAATATGTGGAGGTCGGAATGACTGCTTCGGCATGCAACTGCTGTCCATAGGTGTCGTCCACATTGACTACAGCGACTCTCGCTTGTTCTGAATTGAACAGGCGTCGCTTGGCCGCAAAGTAATTTTCCATGGAACCGTGGAAGTCAAGATGATCATGTCCCAGATTTGTAAAGACAGCAACATCAAAGACAATGCCGTCTACACGGTGATGTTCCAGTGCGTGTGATGACACCTCCATAACAACATGGTCAATACCCGCGTCCACGCAAGAACGTAATTGTGCATGTAAATCAATTGATTCAGGAGTTGTTCGAGCCCCTGTCAACGTGCCCATCACATACACGGAACCACCGTGAGCTTCTATCAATGTCCCAAGTATTGCCGCGGTAGATGTTTTGCCATTCGTACCCGTAATCCCCACCATCTTCAAAGACGATGCAGGGTGCCCAAAAACAGCCGACGCAATACGGCCTAGGACTTGACGTACATCTGTTACAACGATCTGCACTACAGATGAGTCAATTGACTCATCAATATGGTCGACCAGAACTGCAACGGCCCCCCGAGAAACCGCTTCACCGATGAACTGATGACCATCAAATGAATCTCCGCGTATGCAACACAGGATGTCGCCTGGTTCAACATTGCGCGAATCCTGGGTTATGCCAGTTACGACAACGTTTTTATCTCCAACAATCGTGGCAACGATGTCTGCGTGCAAGACAAGACTGTCGATACTCACTGGGGAAACTGAATGACGCGCCATCCTTCATGATCCGATCAGTGTCCAGCAGACTTAGCGCCCGCCTTGCAACCAGTGCCTGAACCAGTTGCCTGAATACCCAGTTCGTGCATGACTCCCGGAACCAATCGAGCAAATACAGTCGCGGCGGCTGTACCACCGAAGCGGTCACGCGATGATGCGTCTGGTTCGTCAATGCTGATCAACATAGTCACACGTGGATTTGCAGCAGGAAAATACCCAACGAATGACGCGAAGTACTTGCGTCCACCCGCATCTGTTGAATAAGTACCGTTCGACTGCACTTTGTATCCGGTTCCTGTTTTTCCTGCGATCTCCATGCCCTTCACTTGAGCAAGTTCGCCAGTTCCAGTGCAAATAACTTCGCGCAGCATCTCTGTCATGCTTGCGGCTGTTTCCGGTTTCAAAACTGAATGAGTTGCGGATTCAGGTACAGGATGTCGTTTCCCGGCCTTGTCAATGGTGGCGCTAACCAATTGCGGGGCAACATATGTTCCCTTGTTCGCAACAGTATTCACACCTGCAATCAATTGAAGTGGAGTTGCTGCCATTCCGTAACCGTAGGACACAGTGACCTTCTCTGTGCCTCGCCACTTATTTGCATCCCGTAAGGTTCCGCGACTTTCGCCCGGATAATCAAGACCTGTTTTTTGACCGAATCCAAAAGCAGACAAGTAATCATGCAGCTTGTTGGAGGTGATCTTCTCGGCAGTCTTTAGAGTTCCGATGTTTGAACTTTCACTAATGATCATGCGCACATTCATGTCCATTGTTGGATGCGGCCATGCATCTCGAATGGGAAACTTGTCAACAATTATTGAACCAGGCACCTGTAGAACTGTTTCAGGAGTGACAACACCCTCATTCAATGCTGCACTGACAGAGAATACTTTCGCAACTGATCCAGGCTCATACGCCTCTACAGCTGCAAAGTTTCCAGAGGCGAGAACCGCAGAACCTGCCGCATTGCGTCGCACATTAGACATCGCATAGATATGTCCTGTCATTGAGTCCATCACAATTGCAGTGCCACCCTTGGCACTGAGTTGTCCAACTCGGTCTAACAGCGCAGTATCTGTTTGGAATTGAATGTTCTTGTCAAGCGTCAAGACAATGTCATCGCCAGGAACTGGAGCCGCCGTTGTGCTCTGTACTCCGGCAATTGAACGACCATTCTTGTCAACTTCACGAATGCCTTTGCCATCAACTCCGGTGAGAATTGTGTTGAACTGCTTTTCAAGACCAGATGTTCCGAGACCGTCTGGGTCTGTGCGACCAATAACAGCACCCGCTACTCCACCTTCAACTTGCCGAGACGGTTCTTTATACGAATACACGCCAGGCAATCCGAGCCCCAGCAAGGTTTGCGCATTTTCTTTAGTCAAACCGCGCGCTATGTAACTGAATTTCGAACCTGGTGCGCTGAGAGCTGCCAGCAATCGTGCCTCTTGTTCCGGCGTGTGCGCCAATGCAACAGACAGTGCTCTGGCAACTGCTGGCACATCAGTGATGTCACGAGGATCTGCATACACAGTTGTACTCGGAACCGACAGTGCTAATTCATTTCCGTTGCGATCAAAGATGACTCCACGGGCTGCGCGAAGGATGTTCACTCTGGTGCGTTGCTCCACACTTGCTTCGTAATACGCATCTCCTTGAATGGTCTGCAGAAGAACAACTCGACCCAGCAACGCCGTTAAGGCGAGGATGAAAAGGACAACTGTGAGACGGAGACGATTCTTAACGCGATGGTGAGCTTCTACAGATGGAATCTTGCTCGAACGCATAGACGCCGGCACTTCTCCTGTAAAGCTCATCTTGGTCCAGTGCCATACAGAGACAATGAAAGATTCAAAAGGTGAAGTAGTAGGTGCGGGACGGCGAGTTGTCGACGAATTACGAACAGGCGGACGGCTTGGCCTCTTTGCTACTGGAGGTCGACTGGTAGAGCGAGAACGACTAGTTGATGTTCTGCTACTTGATGACCGAGATGCGGTTGAACGAGACGACGAACGTGATGATGACGGCGTTGCGTGTGAACGTGTTCCGCGATGGGAACCTTCTGAGCTGCTCATGGTGTTCCAACCACTACTGCTTTCATTCGACCGAACTCATCAAGTGGAGATTCAGTGTGAGTAGCAACATCAGAGTCGACCTTGCCCACTGTTGCTGCCACTTCTGCTGCAACGGATGCCGGAATTCCCACCATGCGTATCCCAAGACTCGGAACTAAGCCCATAAGACTTGCCTGATTCATTAATTGACCAGGTGATTGAAGATTTGCTCTCTCTGCTCGCAAGGTTTCGAAATGTGCTCGGGCACGAGTGATGTCGTAGTTGAGTTTGTCAAGACGCATCTCTTGTTGAGCCATGTATGCGCGAAGCGACACAATGCCTAACATCAGTATTGCAATGAGAACCACCGTCGTGATTACTCGGAGATAACGGCGATCACTTTGGGGAACTAATACCAGCTTCGGCTGATTGTCGCGATCCTCGCGTGGTGCTAAAACAGCAGGAAGTTTGACAGCGACAGCCATAATCAGTTCTGACTCTCAATTTGGATTTTCTCAACAACACGCAAACGTGCCGAAGACGACCTCGGGTTTTGTGCCAATTCGGCTCTACTTGCATCACGTGGTGCACGCACGCGAACAACTGATCGCACAGCACCGCATCCACATGGAAGATTTGGAGGACAGTCACAATCACCTGTCTCAGCTGAACGCATTACCGACTTCACAATCCGGTCTTCGCCAGAGTGATACGACAGAACTGCCAAGCGAGCACCAGGAGCCAACAACGAAATGACATTGCGAAGTGCGCCAGGGAGAATTTCAAGTTCTGCGTTTACTTCAATGCGAATTGCTTGAAAAGTCCTTTTCGCAGGATGCCCGCCGCGACGGCGTGCTGGCGCAGGGATTGCAGAACTAACAACGTCTGACAAACGAACAGTTGAATGAATCGGACGTGCGGCAATGATTGCTTTTGCAATCCGATACGCATGACGTTCATCAGCGTTTCTACGCAACATGCTCGTTAATGCATCTTCGTCATACGTATTCACAATCACGTCAGCACTCAATGCTTGAGTACGGTCCATGCGCATATCTAGTGGTGCATCAAATCGGTACGAAAATCCGCGCTCTGCAACATCAAACTGGGGAGACGAGACACCGAGGTCGAAGAGGGCACCAGACAACGCACTGATGCCCTCTTTCGCCGCGATCAGCGCCGCTGCATCGAAGCGGGCGCGCCGGAGGGCAACGCGTCCACTACAACCAGCGGCTGCAAGAACTTGTTCAGCTGAGTCAAGAGCCATGTCGTCTTGGTCAATTCCCAACAAAGACACATGCGGGTGCGCAGTCAAGATTGCAGTGCTATGGCCAGCACCACCAAGAGTCGCGTCGAGAAAAACACCGTCATTCATGTCAGAAAAGACATCGGTTATTTGCTCAAGCATCACTGGCAAGTGAGCAAAGACCGCGTTCATGGTGCTACCCGTGTCATGACGGACGGTCCCTGGCAGCCTCCCGGAAAGCAATTGCCACCCGGATGTATCCCCGGAATGCGCGCGATGGTAGCGGGCGGAGTTGGAGCTAACCACCGTGCCATCCGGGAGACTGCCAGAGACCGTCGGCCGCTGACTGATTGAAGAGACGTAAGGAGCATCGGGGATCACGCGCCCGCTCCAGCTATTTGTTCGGTACCCGAACTGATGTTGCGATCATGGCGATCTGGTTCCCAGATTTCGACACGGTCAAAAGATCCGGCGACAATCACTCGTGAGCCGAGTTGCACTCCTGCGTACTCGCGAAGTTTCTCATCAAGGTTCACGCGACCTTGAGCGTCGATGGTGACCTCAATGGTGTTGGCGGCAAGAGCGCGCTGTTCGTTGCGGTCCATTTCTCCGCTACGAACTTTCTGCAGCATTTCCTCGGCAACTTGCTCGAAGGCTTCAGCTGTTAGGACATCGATGCACTTATCTCGGCCAAAGGCCAAATAGCAGCGGGGCTCGAGACGGGGGCGAAATGCAGCAGGGAGCGCGAGTCGACCTTTTGGGTCGAGCTGTCGCTCGTGCACTCCAACAAACACAGTCTCTGCCTTCCTGGGTGAAGTTCTCCGCCTCTCCCGTGGGACAGATTATCCCCACTTTCCCCCACTGTCAACCATTTACCCCCAAATTTCACCACTCTGTCCCCCACCTAGGAGGGAAAGCTGCTCCGAGACGGCATGTACAAGGGTGAGGGCCGGGATATCAAGGGTCGCCACGGCAATATCTGCGACCCGTGACCGAACATCTGGAGAAGCAAGGACGTGTGACCATTCGCTTGGGCGCCAATGTCGATACACCACGCACTGAAATCTGGCTCCGTCACGGCTGCGACGTTGACTAATGCCCACAAGTTTGTTTGTTTCCACAAAAACTTCTCCGGGCGATGAACTTGCAAAACAGACCACACGACCATCAACCCCAGTTGAAAAAGAATCGCGATACACCTCAGCATGCACCCATGGTGAGAGAGCTTCCACAAACAGTTCACCAAGCCACAGCATCGACTGCGCGACATCGTCTTTCCATAGCGGGTCGCTACGGCTAATTGTTATGTCAATCCATACAGAATCTGTTGGGTGCACGAATACTGCGCCCCCGCCACTTCGACGTCGCGATACCAAAACTCCACTCTCATCTGCAACGGACTGATTCACATCATCAGCTGTTTGAGTTGATCCGAGAATCACAGTTGGGTCCGCTACTTGGCACCACCACATTGCACGTTCGTATGGCAATTCCATTGCATGAAAATCAGCAGCAGTACCTGTCCAATCATGGCGGCCCCACTCCATTGAAGGCGTAGTCATTGGGGAATTCGATTCGAGTTAACTGGCCTCAGCCAAGTACGGCTTCCACTGCTCGGGAATTCGTGGCACGGCATACATGATCCATGACATCTCGCGCGGTGCTCG
This sequence comes from Ilumatobacteraceae bacterium, assembly GCA_030729045.1. Classification (GTDB taxonomy): domain Bacteria; phylum Actinomycetota; class Acidimicrobiia; order Acidimicrobiales; family Ilumatobacteraceae; genus UBA2093. Next base: position 10,656 of record JANQYF010000038.1, on the reverse strand, counting down.
CGGGATGCTCGACAACTGCATGCCTGCTTCTTCTGGCGTGCGATCACGCTTTCGTAAATTGCATCCGCGACACGCGGCAATCACATTTTCCCAAATGTTTTTCCCACCTCGAGAGCGAGGCATGACATGGTCAATGCTGTCGGCTGTTCCGCCGCAGTAACCACAACGATGGTGATCACGAGCAAATACTGCACGTCGCGACATAGTTGCGTTGCGATGATACGGAACTTTCACTACATATCTCAATCGAATAACGATTGGTGAGGCCAACGTGAGTCGCTCTGAGTGAACGACTGTTCCGTCGTCAGCAATGACTTCAGCTTTATCGCAGAGAACAAGACATATCGCACGTCGTGCCGACACAACACTGAGTGGTTCATATGTTGCATTAAGAACGAGTGCGCTTCTCATTAGTTCTCGCTACTCCAGCGTCTGCACCACCGCAAGTAGGCGACCACATCTTCAGACCGAATGGGCCCGCGCGCAACGCCATGTCCGCCACCGTATTGAGTGATCAGACGAAACTCTAAATAGTCCCGGGATGGCACAGGAAGAAACGGTGCAGTGCGCCACCAACCACGTGGCACTAATCGATATGCCTGAGCAAGTGCCGTAGCCCACAGCCACGGCCGAACAACTACTGCCCCGAAAATAGACAGGAATGCAGAGTCACTTTTCGAAGTAGAACCTGCGGTTTGCATAGCGCCAACAGTAGTGGGCAAATCTCAACTAATTGTGAGGGAACTTGACGCGGGGCTTTCGGATTGTTTGGGCAAGGTCTTGAACCCCTGCGCGCCCAATCAACCGGACCTGTCGTTCAATGACCAAGGCGAAGCCCATCATCACAACAAATGCTGCAAAGGCCATAAGGAAGTGAACCTGCAAGCTGGCAACGACTGCCACAAGCGACACAATCACCCCGACCAATGCCCACCACACACGGCGCGCCGAGTGGCGGTACAACCCAGATGAAGACACGGCACTAGCGAACTTCTCATCGGTTTGGAGCTGAGCTTCAATCTCGCGCAGGATTCTTTGTTCTTCGTCTGACAATGGCACAACATGATTGTCTCACCTCGCAGACCTAAACGCAATGCGCCTTGGTGTGTTCTGTGTCAGGCGCCTTCATCGAGGACAGGGCCGGCGGGGCTCTGGCCAGGCCGGCGGGTGTTTAGCCCGCTCACTGGCCCGATCACTCCTGCTCCAAACCGATCCACAATCAGGTCAACTGCCTTGCTGGCGGGTTTCCAATGCTCTTCGATGTCTTCAGGCGTGTCACCCCCGTCATCGAACAATCGCGGAATCCCTTCGCTTTGCTCTGTCAATTTCTGAGCATGAACACCAAGTAAACGAACACCTTGTGCGTAATCCAACATGGACAAAAGGGGCTCGAGGGCTGCCACCATAGACGGTCCGGTCGTCAGGGGTACCGACGGCGTGACTGACCGAGTGACCGACTCGAACGATGAGAATTTCACTTTTAACAGCAATGTGCCTGCCGCTACTCCGGCATCACGAGTACGACGAGCCACGGCATCACATAGGCGCACCAACTGCACTCTCAGTTCCTCGTGTGTTGTGAGATCTGAAGAAAATGTCTCTTCATGTCCGATTGATTTAGCAATCCGTTCAGGTTCGACAGAACGTTCATCAATTCCTCGTGCAAGGGCATGGAGATGTCGCCCATTCACATCCCCTACCGCAGCGCACACGATGTCAACATCAAGTTCAGCTAAATCAGCAACAAGACGAACACCGATGGCTTCAAGTTTTGCAAGCGTTGCAGGCCCGACTCCCCACAGTGACTGCACCGGAAGAGGCAACAAGAATTCAGATTCGTGTCCACGCTTCACTTCAAACACTTGATATCCGCGCTGAACTCCGCCAGCCATCGCCCGCGGCTTTGCATGTTCAGATGCAAGCTTGGCAAGAAATTTGTTTGGCGCGACCCCAACACTGCATGTCAACTGCGTTTCTGACACCACACGCTCACGTAATGCCCAAGCAATAGACACAGCATCACCCATCAGAAGTGATGCCCCCGTGACATCAAGAAATGCTTCATCAATTGATATCTGCTCAACCAGTGGCGTGAACGATTCAAAAATTGTGTGCAACTTCTGGCTGTATTCGACATAGTGAGAAATATCAGGCGCAATGAACACAGCGTCAGGGCATAACTTGCGCGCAACAGCAGACGACAACGCCGAGTGAATTCCGTACCTGCGAGCTTCATACGACGCTGCGGCGACAACGCCGCGACCACCTGTCCCTCCCACCACTACTGGCAGTCCCCGCAGTTCTGGGTGACGCAATAACTCAACCGACACATAGAAGGCATCCATATCAATGTGAAGAATCGAACGGTCACTGGTCATTTCACCGAACGCTACTGCACTCGCCATGCAAGCACGCCTACGATGGGCTGGTGCCAGACTCCGCCTCATCACTATCTGCCCTGCCGTCCGTCACTGCGCGAGTCATTGCCTTTTGCTCAATTCTGCTTGGTGGCCTCGCGGGTGGACTCCTTGGTTATGGCTTAGTTGATACACAATGCACAGGTGCTTGCTCTGTTCAGACAGGTTCAGGAATGTTCATATGCAGCCTGATTGGTGCTGGCGGAACCGCCATCGTTGCGGTTCTCGTCTTACGCGCACACGGCGAGTGGCGAGATATTTCGGAGCCAACATGACCTCATCGACGTCGCTCGGGTCTCAGTTACGTCACGTTGCAGAATCATTGGCTCGAGAAGCCGGCGATATGGCACTTCTCGGACGCAAGAGCGGCCCGCTCTCTGCAACAACCAAGTCATCACCAATTGACATGGTGACAAAGTTTGATAAAGCAAGCGAAGCAATGATTACTGAGGGCTTGGCGAAACTACGTCCTGACGATGCAATTATCGGAGAAGAAGGAGCAGCAAAGCACGGCACTTCTGGAATCACTTGGCACATCGACCCAATCGACGGAACAACGAATTTCGTTTTCGACCTTCCAATGTGGGCAGTTTCTATTGGTGCAGTTGATGAGCATGGTCCACTTGCTGGCGCTGTCTATGTACCGGCACTCGGCGAGATGTTTAGCGGCGCCCGCACAGAAGGTGCATCCCTCAACGGATCGCCCATCAGTGTTCGTGACAATAATGACCTCGCAGATGCTCTTGTATGCACCGGGTACAGCTACCTAATCAGCGAGCGCGAAGTACACGCCAAACGTGTTGCCGACATTGTCATGAAAGTGCGAGACCTTCGTCGATTCGGAGCAGCCGCTGTTGACATATGTTTCGTTGCGTGTGGTCGCCTTGATGCCTATTTTGAAGAACACTTACATTCATGGGATCTGATTGCAGGCCAAGTAATAGCCACCGAAGCTGGCGCGGTGTTTTCTGATTATGTCGGCAACCCAGTAACCCCTTCGCAGGTAATTGCGTCAACTCCAGGTGTACATGCAGACCTCATTCAACTCATTGCTGCATCGGGACCAGACGCATCATGAGCGTGGTGCTAGCTATTGACGCAGGCACAACCGGAGTGCGCACGCGAGCCGTCTTTGACGACGGACAAGAATCATTCTCGTCATACAAAGAGTTCACGCAATACTTTCCGCAACCAGGTTGGGTTGAACACGATGCAATTGAAATTTGGAATGCAATTGTGGCCACCATGCAAGATGTTTGTGGTCAACTCACACAACCTGTTTCCGCCATCGGAATTACAAACCAACGAGAAACGGTTCTGGCTTGGGACAAAAGAACTGGGCAACCATCTGCCAATGCAATTGTCTGGCAAGATCGCCGCACTGCAGAACGCTGCGAAGAACTGCTGCCATCACTTGACCGTGTTCGTGCAGTAACTGGCCTAGTCCTTGATCCGTATTTTTCAGGAACTAAGGCAGCTTGGCTGTTGCAACACACTGCAGTTCCACCTGTTGAACATTTGTGTATCGGCACAATTGACTCGTGGCTGGTGTGGAAACTAACTGCGGGCGCTGCTTTCGTTACAGACCCTTCTAATGCAAGCCGCACAATGCTGTTTGACATCAACACGTTGCAATGGAGCACCGAAATGTGTGACTTGCTCGGTGTTCCTATGTCCGTGCTGCCGACAGTACGACCATCAAGCGGACGATTCGGTGTCACTACTGATGTTCCTGGCGTACCGAATGGAATTCCGATTTCTGGAATTGCGGGAGACCAACAAGCCGCATTGTTTGGACAAGCATGCACAAGCGTTGGCATGGCAAAGAACACGTACGGAACCGGAAGTTTTGTTCTTCTCAATATCGGCACAGCATGTCCGGCACCTTCAGACGGAATGCTCACCACAGTCGCATGGGACCTTGGAGACGGTGCCCCTGTGTACGCCCTCGAGGGAGCAATCTTTGTCACCGGAGCCGCTGTTCAATGGCTACGCGATGGACTTGGCATCATTAATGAGTCGTCAGAGATTGGAAGTTTGGCAGAGTCCGTGCCTGATTCCGGCGGCGTGTTCGTGGTGCCAGCTTTCACTGGTCTAGGCAGTCCGTGGTGGGATCCGTACGCGCGCGGTTCCATTATCGGCATCACCCGCGGCACCACCAAGGCACATATTGCTCGAGCAGTAGTTGATGCAATGGTGCATCAAACCAGAGATGCAATTGATGCAATGACTCAAGCTGGCGGCGTCACCCTTGCTGAACTTCGTGTTGACGGCGGCGCATCTGTCATGGATGCAATGTTGCAACGTCAATCAGATGCACTAGGCGTGCCTGTATTACGACCTACAGATCACGAGACCACCGCATTGGGCGCTGCGTACTTAGCTGGCTTGGCAGAAGGTGTGTGGGCAAACCTTGACGAGATTGGTTCCATGTGGGCGCTTGATAAACGATTCGAACCACAAGAAGAAGATCACTCACATGCGCAATGGCTTCGTGCCGTGGAACGCTCGCGCAATTGGGCTAATCCTGAGTCATAAACAGGGCGCAACCAATTGCTCCTGCACGTTCACCTAACGCTGCGACATGCAGCGCGGGATGAGGCCGTGATTCAGATGAATACAGAGCTGCAGCAAAACTCTTCGAGACCGACTCAAGCACGAATTCGAACGACTGCACGACTCCTCCACCGATAACAATCACTTCTGGGTCGCAGATATTCGTCAGACTTGCAAGCCCCACTGCAATCCAATCTGCAAACGTGGCAACGACTGACTGAGCATGGCTATCGCCTGAACTGGCTGCAGCAAACACTTCTTCACCACTCATGCCGCCACTCAACAATCGCAATGCTGAGCCAGATGCGTACCGTTCCCAACAGCCACGCCTACCGCACACGCATTGTTCGCCATTGTGCTGCACAACCATGTGCCCGATTTCGCCAGCAAACCCGTTTGCACCGCGATGCAGTTGACCACCCATGACAATGCCGCCACCAATGCCTGTGCCAAGCGTGACAATGACAGCGTTCATTGCGCCGCTAGCGGCACCAGCTTTCCATTCACCGTACGCAGCCATCGTGGCATCGTTTTCAACATGCACACTGATACCAAGACGTTCACGAAGTTCAGGCCCGACTGCAATGTTGTGCGCACCCTTCATATTGGGAGAGGCCCGCACGATTCCGTCTGGCGTGATTAACCCAGGGACCCCAACACCAAGAGTTTGCGTTCCAGAGAGTTCATGAAACATTGATTCAAGAAGACCAACCAGTTCAGACGCATGCGGCGTTGGGTATCTGATTTCTTGAAGTACGACACCACGATCATCAACGCGTACGCCATGGCACTTTGTGCCACCAACATCAATTCCAACGAAGCTCACGACTCTGCGCGAGCCTTCAGTTCTTTGACTGCCTCGATAAGAATTCTTGCCTCTGCACGACGCTTGACAAAGCCAGGCAACGGAACAACAAGTTCCAGTTCCAGTTCGTAAAAGACTTGAGTTCCGCCCTCTACTTCAACAAATGAATATGCACCATTAAGCGCACGCATGATGTCACCTTCAACCAGATGCCACGACAGACGTGATGGCTGTTGTGAATAGTCATACTCAAGTGTGTAACGAGTGCTGCGACCAAGAGCTGATGCGCGATATTCAACTCGGAGACCACGACCTTCATTGTCACGTGTCAACACGTTTGCTTCTTTGACATCTTTGGCCCAATCGGGGTAGTTCTCGAATCCGAGAACAACATCCCAACATGAAGCGAGAGGGGCCGAGATGAGGGTGGTCTGTGCAGCGCGGTCAGTCATGGTTCTAATCTTGACCGCTCGCGGGCTCCTGAAGTGGCACCTCAGGTGAATCACCGAATTGACGCGGGGCAAATGTGCCGTATGTGGCTCCCCATAGACCATTGAGACCAAGGCCCATCATGGGAGCCAGCACCCCGAATGCCAGCGTGCTCCCCGCACGACCATCGGTGGTTGTGCGGCTGATCGCCGTGGCAACAGCGACCACCACCTGAATTCCAAGGGCGCTGTTCATCAGTCGAGCTACTGATTGTGGTGCACAATTGTCAACCAAGAAATAAAGAGCCGCTACCGAAATATTGTCTTCACGACTGCGCTGCACTGCTGTCCAATAGCCCCACAAGAACGAAACGATGCCGACTGTAAAGCAGCCGAGACTCACCGCGACGCCGATGGTCTTCCACGGCGATGTGAATGTCACTGCAGCGACAATTGAAGCCGCTACAAAAACTGCCGTAAGCGCAACATTGCATTTGACGAGAAATGACCCTGGCATGGGCTCCATCATTGCGCAACCTTCAACACTTGTCCCAAACGGGCTGCCAGAACTGAGTATTCAAATTCAGATTCCGCGCGAGCACGCGAGGCACTAGCCATAGACGAACGTAAAGGTTCATCATCCAGAATCGTTGCAATGCGAGCAGCTAATCCAGATGTGTCGGTGGGGTCTTTCATGACATATCCAGTGACGCCGTCAAGAACTGCCTCTGCTGCTCCTCCGCTGTCGCCTGCTATCTGCGGCACCCCGCATGCGGCTGCTTCAACGAACACGATTCCAAAACCTTCTTGTTCGAGACCCGCCCACCGATTACGACACATCATCGAGAAAATATCTGCGCATCCATACAACGCCGGCACATCATCATGTTCAACACGGCCTAAGAAAGTAACCGGAGCATCTAATTCGTTAGCTAACTTTCGCAACCGATCTTCATCTCGACCAGTGCTTGCAATTACCAAACGCAAACGAGGTCGATGTGGTGCAAGTTGTGCAACAGCACGAATAACAGTGTCGAACCCTTTACGTGGCACCAGCCTGCTGAACCCCAGAACGATTTCGTCATCTGCATCAAAGCCAAACATTGCTCGCGCTGCCTTCTTGCTTGCAGTATCCAACGGAACAAATCTCTGGGTGTCAACACCAGGCGGAACAATTGTTGATGGCAGTGCACGCCCTGCAGCATGATCACCCTCTGTTGCCGGATATCCACCAGCAGCAATGATGTGATCAGCCCCGCGCAACACATGGCCTAGTACCTGACGAGACAACGGCAACCTGCCAGGCACTGTTACTTCTGCACCGTGCAATACCACCATGTACGGAACGGATAAACGTGGCCCCACAAGTCCTAGCGGCAGTGCAGGGTCAAGCACTACAAAATCTGCGCCGAATTCTTTCACCATTGCGTTAATGCGTTGCACCATCCATGGATGAGGCAACAGCACAGGTTCACGCGTTCGTTCAATGCGGTACGGCTCACCTGCATCGAATGCTGCAGCATCGCCATGAGGGCTTGTGAGCACAGCAAAAGAGTCTGGCGGAAGTCGACGCCACCATTCCCACAACAGAGATTGGATGCCGCCAATTTTGGGAGGGAAATCATTGGTGACAAGAAGATGCTTCATAGGCCTTCCCGCAAGGTTGGCAGATGCAGCAACTCATCGCGCACCATAGGGTCAGAATCTTCATGATTTATGAGTTCGGTGAGACCCAATCTGGCTGCAGCCCACACTGCATGAGCACGTAACTCGCTTCGAGAGTGCGAAATGTATGTGCGAACTGCAGTAACCACATCAGGGTCGTCGGGGTTAGCGGTATTGCCGAGAACAATGAGAAGGTTTCGCCGAATCCATGTCATGTCACGTTTGTGCACATACCAACGCGTACAAGAGGCGTTCAATGTCTCGTCATCCATAGACAACCATGTCAACACTTCAACGACTGACTGAAGTTGTTCTGTTGACTCACTCAACTCTTGTCGTCGAACCTGCGGACATGCAGTTTGACAATCATCACACCCGTAAATTCGATCATGAAGAGCGACTCGATATTCCCTGTCGAAAATTCCGGGCTTCTGAAGCAACCATGCCAAACACTTATTGGCATCAATAACGCCGTCTTTCACTATGGCCCCCGTTGGGCATGCTGGTATACAGCGAGAACACGCACCGCACCCATCATCAATGGGTGTAGCTATGGGAAGAACTGCAGTTGTAATCACGCAGCCAATAACAAAGAAACTTCCGTGCCCTGGTAACAAAATGTTTGCGTTCTTTCCGAACCAACCAAGACCCGCAAGCCACGCCGACTCACGATCAACCATTGCATTGTCATCTGCGAAAACAACTGCACGATGACCGTCCTGTCGCAAGCGTTCGGCGACAACAGATAACGAATCTTTGAGGTGGCCATAATGATCTAGCCATGCATAACGAGCAACCCTCGCCAATGGAGAAGTGGCACCTTCATCTGAATGATCGCTGATTGCATACGAACGAACACCAACAATGATTGATTGTGCTCCGTCGAGATGCTGGCTTGGCGTTGTGGAACGTTCGGGACGCAAGAACGTAAATTTCATGTCGTTGACCAGATCACGATCAATGCGATCGTGAATCTGCTGACGTGCACGAAGCATTTGATCTGCCGGAGCTACCCCGAGTGAATGAAGGCCAGCTGTCTGACCAATGGCGTGCAGTTCTGCCCAATACTCAGGTCCCTGAGGGGCGTCTGGAGAGACGACTGCGGGATTACGGGAGGAAGGTTTAGCCAACGGCACGGTGCCGAAGCGTAGGCACCAAACCGGCCTGAGCGAGCAACCTAATTTCCCGTAGTTCCTGAAGGTCAAGTACTACCGCGCCTTCAGAGGGGGGATCACACAGGAAACTCATGATGCAATCACCACAGGCATCGGTGTCTGCCATGACACAGGTGTCACAAGAGATCATGAGAACTGGTTCGTACTGTGGGGCGTCTGAGAGGGTGAGGGGCGTGATGTCCATGTCATAAGAATGACGAAGGGGTGTGACACGGTTCGGGTTTTCACACCTGCATGCGCTTGGCTTCAGCCGAACTAACGGTGACAACTTTGGCCAACATGCTTGCCGCTGCACCCGAATCGATGGTGGCACGAGCCACGTCGATGCCGTCAGCAACGGACTCGACATGCTTTGCGACAAACAGAGCGCACCCTGCGTTAAAGGTAACGATGTCGCGAACAGCTCCGGTTTGGCCACCGAACAAACCGTTCATAATGGCCAAGTTGTCCGTGGCGTCTCCCCCTCGAATATCAGCGAGCGTTGAATGCGTAATTCCGAATTCAGCCGCATCAATTTCGAATCGGGAAATATTGCCATCGCGCAGTTCGTACACAATGTTCGGACCACTTACCGCAAGTTCATCAAGTCCGCCGTGCCCATGCACCACCCATGCGCTGGTGACGTTACGCGATGCCAACGCACCCACCATTGCCTCCATCATGTTTGGCATTGCGACGCCAACCAGCATGTTTGAAATCGGCGCGGGGTTCGCCATTGGCCCCAACAAGTTGAACACCGTCGGAATGCCTATTTCGCGACGCGACGGACCGGTGTAACGAAATGCTGGATGAAAATGGGCTGCCAAGCAAAACCCAAAGCCGGTTGCAGCGATTGAAGCTTCTACGCCTTGCGGATCAAGTTCGATTGCAACTCCGGCAGCTTCCAACAGATCAGCTGCACCACACTTCGATGACGCAGCCCTATTGCCGTGTTTACACACCGGTACTCCCGCAGCAGCAACAACCAATGCTGACATGGTGGAAACGTTGACGGTGTTGCTCTTGTCTCCACCTGTTCCGACGATGTCGATTGCACGTGATGCAAGTTCCGCACTGAGATGAACTTTCATGCCAGCAGAACGAACAGCATGCAACATGCCTTCAAGTTCTTGAACTGTTTCACCCTTGGCTCGCATCGCAACAACAAAGGCAGTCATCTGAGACGGCGTTGCGTCGCCGTTCAGGATTTGTGTAATGGCAGATTCAGCTTGAGACGCATCAAGATCACGTCGATCAAGAATGTGGGCCAGCAACGTGGGCCAGCCGATGAATTCGTGGGAATGCGCCATGCACCAAGTATCTACGCTGTGCGGCGTCTTTGACGAATGATTCTGCGACGCTCGCGTTCAGTGGCACCACCCCAGACACCGTCTTTCTCACGGACAGCGATGGCATGCTCGAGACACGACGCTCTGACCATGCAAATACTGCAAATGGATTTGGCTTCGTCAGCTGCCGCATCAGAGTCAGGAAAAAAGACTGCGGGGTCTAAGCCGTTACAGGCCCCTTGGTTCCGCCACGATAGATCTGCTCCGGACATCGATATCCCCCTCGACCACGGGGAGAGTCCCCGCACGGGGCAGTGTATGTGTCAGGCGTCACACCTGCAA
>JANQYF010000037.1 GCA_030729045.1 Ilumatobacteraceae bacterium | reverse complement strand
TTCTGCAATTAGAAATCGAGAAGGTCGCGCTTGAAAAGGAAACTGATTCCGCATCACGAGACCGCCTCAGCACTCTTGTGGAAGAGCTCACATTGTTGCAGCTCGAAGCTGACGTGATGAAAGGACACTGGGACGCTGAACGTTCAGCAATCTCTGCAATTCGCACATTGAAAGAAGAACTTGAGACTCTGCGTTCTGCTGTGGAACGAGAAACTGACCTCACTAAGGCTTCAGAAATTCAGTACGGCCGGATACCTGAACTTGAGCGTCGCATCAATGATGCAACAGAGCATCTTGATCAATTGCAATCAACACAAAGAATGTTGAAAGAAGAAGTTGATGCTGAAGACATCGCCGAAGTGGTTTCAAAGTGGACTGGTGTGCCAGTCAGCAAATTGCTGGAAGGTGAGATGGCGAAGCTTGTGCATCTTGAAGACCAACTACACAAACGCGTCATTGGCCAGAATGATGCAGTGACCGCAGTTGCAAACGCCATTCGTCGCAGTCGCGCTGGTTTGTCAGATCCGGACAAACCAATTGGCTCTTTTATGTTTCTTGGCCCAACCGGTGTTGGTAAAACCGAACTAGCACGCGCACTTGCTGAGTATTTGTTTGACGATGATAAGGCAATGGTTCGTATTGATATGGGCGAGTACATGGAACAGCATTCTGTGTCGCGTCTCATTGGTGCGCCCCCGGGTTATGTGGGGTACGACGAAGGTGGTCAACTCACTGAACTTGTTCGCCGCCGTCCGTACAGCGTTGTGTTGTTAGACGAAGTGGAAAAGGCGCATCCTGATGTATTCAACATTTTGCTTCAGGTACTTGATGATGGTCGTTTGACTGACGGCCAAGGTCGCACGGTTGACTTCACCAATGTTGTCTTGATCATGACAAGCAACTTGCCCGGTGAACCAATTGAATATTTCCGACCTGAGTTTGTAAACCGCATTGATGAAATCGTGCGATTCCGTTCGTTGACTGAAGAAGATCTCAGTCACATCGTGGGTATTCAACTAGAGCATCTGGTGCAACGCATGGCTGATCGCCGCTTGGTTCTACAAGTTTCTGAAGCAGCACGGCTGTGGCTTGGTACTCGTGGATTCGATGCGTCGTTTGGTGCTCGACCCTTGAAGCGCCTTATTCAGCGAGAGATTGCAGATAAGGCGGCCATCATCATTTTGGAAGGTCGCGTTAGTGAAGACGGGGTCATCTCTGTAGACGTTGCCGATGGAGAACTTGTCGTCACTGGCCGTTAGGAATCATCTGAATGATATGTGTTATCCCGTGGTGAATAGCGGGGTAGCAGATGCTCCTACACTTCGGCAATGAGCTTGCCCGAACGTCGTATTGTCCCCACTGTTGGTGAAGTGGTGCGTACCCCTGAATCCTGTTTTAAGAATGTAATTGGGTACGACTGGCCTGTTCATGAGGTCACAGTTGGTGCAGGGTTGCAGATGGCATATGTCGATGCTGGCCCAAGTGATGCAAAAGAAACAATGTTTTTGTTGCACGGTGAACCAATGTGGGGCTACCTGTATCACAAGATGGTGACACCACTTGTTGCTGCCGGTTACCGCGTCATAGTTCCCGACCTCATTGGTTTTGGTCGTTCAGATAAACCAACAGATGAACTTGCCTATACCTACAGCAATCACGTCGCTTGGGTGCGCGAGCTTATTGAGAAATTGAATCTCACGAATCTCACATTCTTTGGTCAAGACTGGGGCGGCCTTATTGGCGGCCGTGTTATTTCAGAAATACCAGATCGGTTTGCGCGCGTTGTTTTCTCAAACACTGGTTTGCCTCGTTCTGGCCCAGCGGTTCCATTTATCACTGCGCAACAACCATTTGATCCTCAAATCATGAAGGACATGATGAATATGGATTGGCGCGCAACAGTGAATGACGACGACAGCATCAATGCTGACAAAGTTCATGCACTTGTTGAAGCGGGTCCAGCGTTCTATTTCCTTGCATGGCGTATGTATGCCCAAGAAGTGAAAGAACTTGTTCCATCAAAGATTGTTCAGGGTTGGTGCTTATCAACTCTCTCGCCGGAATCTCTCGCGGCATACGACGCCCCGTACCCTTCGCATGAGTTTTCTGCTGGTGCTCGTCGCTTTCCAATGTTGGTTCCAATATCTGCAGACGACCCAGAGCGCGAGAAGGGCGATGCTGCGTGGGAGGTGTTCAACACATTTACGAAACCAGTAATGACTATCTGGGGAGATCATTGTCCGTTTACTTATATGGAAATGGGTAAGCAATACCGTGATGGCATTCCTGGTACTCAGTTACCAGGAATTGAACACAAGGTGTATCGGGCGAGCCATTTCATTCAAGAAGACCTCGGACCGGAACTTGCCGCCGACATGGTTTCGTTTATCTCAGCGTTTCCGCTAGCTGTGTAGT
>JANQYF010000036.1:7523-13439 GCA_030729045.1 Ilumatobacteraceae bacterium | reverse complement strand
CCACGGGGAGAGTCCCCGCACGGGGCAGTGTATGTGTCAGGCGTCACACCTGCAAATCTTGTCCAACAGGAGAGCTTCCGTCTCCTCCATATGGCCTAGGGGCGAAGATCGGTCAGAAGTTCTTCACGGGTTTCATCAGAAAATGAGGCGACCTCGAGATAGTTCTGCAAATCACACAACACCGACACTGGCCCGAACGCAAATTGCTCGATCTGCTTTTCGGTGAAATCAAAAGTGAGGTAATGAACCGCTGCTGTGACGTCTGGACGAGTTAAACCCTCTGCATGCTGGGCGTCAATTGACCCACGAATTTTCGAGCCATCAGACAATTGAATACAAATACTGTCTTCAAGGCCGGCCAATTTTGGCAACCACTCGCGCACTTGGTCTTCGGAAGTCAATTCAAGAAACAATGTGGCACATAGTTGGCCTGGCATAGGAATCATTGGGTTGTACACCTTTAACTCTTCCATCACGCCTTCGTCTGTCACAAGCTTTTCAGCGCGAATCATTTCTTGAATCTGTAAACGCATGGTGTCGCGATTCTCAAACATGATTGTCAACATTTCACCAATCGCAACGCGACGACGACGCTTTACTTCAATCACATGAGCGCGAAAATCTGGGCGCTCGCGCTCATAGGCGCGAAGGTCTGCGATGTCATCGAGGGTGAGTTTGCGTGATGGGGTGGGGGTATTGGTATTCACTTCTATCTCTCTTTTTACTTTGTTGGTTCTTCTGGTATGCCGTACGCGCGCGCGACAACTTGCAACGGATGTTGGGCAACAATTCCCGTTTGCTCAATGATCGCCGTGTTTGCCAAATGACAGTCACCCGCAACTATTTGGTTGTTAGCTGCTTCCAATTTGTTTGCCAACTTCTTGGCAATTGGTACAGAAAACTCTTCGTTGCCGGCCTTCAGTCCCCACATGCCGTCGATTCCTGAGCACTGATCAATCAGCGTGATCTTCGCGCCTGTCAACTTCATGATGTCACGACTGCGCAACCCAATGTTCTGAGCACGAAGGTGACACGGAATGTGATACGAGATGCTCTCTGCAATCTCGCCAGTGAAATTGGTATCAAGTTCTGTTCCCTCTGCTTTGTGCAAGTTCATCAAGTATTCAGAAGAGTCATATGTGTGTGCTGCTACCAATTCGGCATCAGGCCCTCCGACATAGTCGACATAGTCCTTCTTCAAGATGTAGCCACATGTTGGTTGTGGAACAACAATGTCTTTCCCACCACGAATTGCTGCGGCCAAAGCTTTCACTTGCTTTGTAGCAACCTTGATGAAGCCGTCCATGTCGCCACTGTGCAGGTATGGGGCACCGCAACAACCAGCACCATCAATCAGTGAGCATTCAACGCCATTGCGTTCGTACACCTTGACTAGATCCTGGCCGATTCCTGGCTGCTGGTATTCCACCAAGCATGTAGGAAACACTGCGACAGAACCCTGTTTCTTTGCCAACACCGGAGTGGCACGCTTTTTGAACCAGGTACTGAAGCGCTGTTTTGCATAAGGAGGCAGAAGACGTACAGATGACACGCCCGAAGTCTTTTCAACAATCTTTCGCACGAGCGACCCAGGTTTTGCGCCCAGCACAACGTTCGTAATGGTTGGGATGGTGGTGGCCAACTTGCCAAGCGCATCGGTGTGCCCCATGGTTTCAGTTGTTGCGCGTTTGCGAAGATTTACCTGGCCATTAGCCATACGCATTGAGTCATGGCGCAGCATGAGTCGAGGGAAATCGAGTGCCCATTCGTGCAATTCAGGAATGTATGGGCAATTGACGTAACACAGTTTGCATTGGAAGCATTCATCTGCAACTTGATCTTGTTGTGCCGGAGTCATACGTCCGGCATCTTGATCATCGTGTGCATCAACATAACTAAACAATGTTGGAAAAGAGGAGCAGAACTTGAAGCAGAGCCTGCAGCCATGACAGATGTCGTATACGCGCGTTAATTCTTCGCGGACATCTGCTTCATCGAGATAGACAGGATTCTTTGGGTCGTATGTGATGGTCATCAGGAATTCGATTCTCGTCAAAAGGAATACAAAGATGAGGTGGTTGCCGATTTCTCAGCAACCACCCACTTCTTCGTTCATCGCGACCAATGGGCCGCGGAAAAACTAGAGGGCTGCAAGGCCTTCTGCGAAACGACCGGCATGGCTCTTCTCTGCGCGAGCAAGAGTTTCGAACCAGTCAGCGATTTCATCGAATCCTTCTTCGCGAGCTGTCTTTGCGAATCCTGGGTACATCTGTGTGTACTCATAGGTCTCGCCAGCAACTGATGCTTTGAAGTTTGCTTCAGTCTCACCAATTGGCTCACCACTTGCTGGGTCGCCTACTTCTGCGATGTACTCAAGATGTCCGTGCGCATGGCCGGTTTCACCTTCAGCAACAGAGCGGAACAGTGCAGCTGCGTCTGGGTAACCCTCGATGTCTGCTTTCTGTGCGAACCAGATGTAACGACGATTTGCTTGGCTTTCGCCTGCAAATGCCTCCAACAGGTTTTCGTGTGTTTTAGTTCCCTTCAAGGCTGGCATGAATGGATCCTTTCTATTTTTGGTTATTTAGTTGCGACTAGCGCAGAACACGCGCCGCATTGTCCTCGATACACGATGTGGGCATCGCTAACCGAGAAATCGTCGAGGCCGCGCAATACAGGCGCCTTTGATACATACACATCGTGGACATCGCCACAACCATCACACACCGCATGATGATGGTCTGACACATTCGGATCAAACCGCAGAGAACCGGAACCGACTTCGATTGATTGCAGCTCACCCATCTCGGCGAGGTCAGTCAATGTTTGGTACACGGTGCGCAGCGAGATCCCTGGCATCACTGCTGTTGCGGCACTATGCAGAGAGTCAGCCGTGGGGTGAGAACTGTTGTCGTGAAGAAGCCGAAACAACAGTTGTCGTTGCGGAGTGACCTTTAGGCCAGCACTACGGAATGCAACGGTGAGTTCCTCTGGTGATCGCATGGGAAAAACCTTATCTGCATCAATTGCTAATTAGCAATAATTGTTATTTGTTAATACGGTCACAGCCCCAAGGGTCAGAATTCCTTCAATAGGCCAGACCACATAGGCTCTGTTCCGTGTCAACCCCTCACAATTTCTCCCGGCCCGTATCCCTTTCACGCCTTTCCAGCGAAGAATTTGATGTTGTTGTCATTGGCGGAGGAATCACCGGAGCCGGAGTCGTCCTCGATGCAGCCTCTCGCGGTCTGCGCGGCTGCCTTCTTGAACGTGATGACTTTGCCTCTGGCACATCATCGAAGTCATCGAAATTGATCCACGGCGGATTGCGCTATCTCCAACAAGGCGATGTACGACTTGTCTATCAAGCGTTACGTGAACGTAAGCGCTTGCGTCGCAATGCCCCTCACCTTGTTCATGTTCTTCCCTTCATGATTCCCATTCTCACGAAGAACAGCGTTGTGTCGAAAAAGATTGCTCGCGCACTTGGTTCTGCGATGTGGATGTATGACCTCACGGGTGGTTGGCGTATCGGACGACTTCATCGCCGTCTTTCTGCTGACACAGCATTTGCGCATTTGCCCACAATGGAGCGCGAAAAGTTGTCATCCGCATACATGTATTACGACGCCGAAGCCGATGATGCCCGTCTCACACTTGCGGTGCTTCGCAGTGCAGCAGACAACGGTGCAGCCATCGCAAACCAATGCCAAGTTGAAGGAATTGATTCAGCCAGTCGCACTCAACATTCCGTTCGTGTACACGACCTTGTTGGAGACACCCATTTCACTATCCGCACCAAGGCAGTAGTCAACGCAACAGGCGTCTGGGCCGATGATGTTCGCGCCCTCGATGAAGCCTCGCACCCAGACACCATTCGCCCAGCAAAGGGCGTTCACCTCACAGTGCCCTGGGACAAAGTGCGCAACGACATTGCAGTGGTTATTCCAGTTCCAAGTGACAAACGCAGTTTGTTCGTAGTTCCCTGGATTTCTCGTGGCGACGGCACGTACCAATTCACGTATATCGGTACAACTGACACCGACTACAAAGGCCCCGTGAATGACCCTCAGTGCACACGAGACGATATTGAATACGTACTTGCAGCACTGAACGCAACCGTCAACACTGACGTGACATTTGAAGATGTAACAGGCGTCTGGTCAGGCCTTCGCCCACTCGTAAAGATGGACGACTCTTCTGCAAAGGCTGGTCGTACTGCGGATCTCAGCCGTCGCCATCGTGTGTTCACGTCTGACAACGGAGTAGTCACAGTGACTGGTGGAAAACTCACCACGTATCGCGAGATGGCACAAGATGCCGTTGATGCCGTTTCTGAAGTCTTGGGAACAAAGACACGTTGCCACACCCGTTCATTGTCACTGCATGGCGCCAAAGGCCGCAGCATTCGTGCATCACAACGCGATCATCACCTCGATGGCCGTTACGGAAGCGATTCAGCTGAAATAGCTGCACTTATTGCTAATGACCCTTCGCTATCTGGGCCATTGGTAGACGGGCTTCCCTATTTACGTGCAGAGGCTGTCTATGCAGTCACTCACGAAATGGCTACATCAATTGATGACGTACTCAGCCGACGCACTCGTGCGCGTTTACTGAATCGCCGTGCAAGCGTTTCTGCTGCACGCGCAACAGCAGAACTCATTTCTCCACTCCTTGGGTGGGACGATGCACAGAGCTCAGCAAGTATCGCTGAGTTTGTTGACGCATGCGCTCGTGAAGACGCAGCTGCAATGGTCACAGAACAAGAATTCATCGACTCACACAAGGGATAACAATGAGCATTCATACATTTTCAACCAAGGCCACAGAGCCAATCGAATTTGGTGGTGACCCAGCACTTGCAACATCACACCTTCCAAGCCCAGGGCGTGCATTAACTGCAACAGAAGCCGAAGAGATTGGTGCAATCTGTGACACCACAGTCGATGCAGCAGAACGCGCCCAACACGGACGCGACTGGTGGCCATTGTCGCTTCGTTGGTCACTGCGTAATGAAGTTCCACAGATTCCGGCTGTTGTATGTCGCCCCAAAAATACGCAAGAAGTTTCTATCTTGTTGGCGTATTGCAATGACCACAAAATTCCTGTCACACCATCAGGTGGACGCAGCGGTGTGTGCGGTGCAGCAATCCCTCTCTTTGGCGGTGTTGCCCTCGACATGACACAGATGCAAGGCATTGAATCAATTGATGAAGTGTCTGGCATTGTTGAAACGTTGTCTGGCACATTCGGTCCTGACCTTGAAAAAGCAGTTCGTACTCACGGACTCACCATTGGGCATTACCCACAATCATTCGACATCGCCACAGTTGGTGGTTGGGTTGCGTGCCGCGGAGCAGGTCAATACTCAACGCGTTACGGAAAAATAGAAGACATGGTGCATGCGCTTGAAGCAGTACTTGCTGACGGCACAATCATTCGCACAGGTGGCGCTCCTGCCGGTGCAGTAGGGCCAGACATTTCTCAACTACTTCTTGGCAGTGAAGGAACTCTTGCTGTAATCACACGCGTGTGGCTGCGTGCCCACCCCCTCCCTGAGGTTGAACGTCGTGCAGCATTTGTATTCACTTCGTTTTCTGATGGCATCGAAGCATGTCGTCGCATTATTCGCGCTGGCGCAACACCTGCAGTTTTACGTTTGTATGACGGAGCAGAGAGCAAACGCTCTCATGGCGGAGACGGAACACAATGCACACTTCTTGTTCTTGACGAAGGAACTGAATCAATCGTCGACGGAACCATGGCCGTTGTATTTGAAACTTGTAAGGAAATGGGAGCAGCAGACGGTGACGTCGCACTCATCGAAGCATGGATGCACCACAGAAACGACACAAGTGGGTTACAAGCACTGACACGCAAGGGCTTCGTTGTTGACACCATGGAAGTAGCAGC
>JANQYF010000036.1:0-7423 GCA_030729045.1 Ilumatobacteraceae bacterium | reverse complement strand
ACAACCTCACACAAGGCGCGCATCACGTCACAGACCACACCAATGCCGCGGTCACTGGCCTCACTATTCCTGACGGAACATCATGGAACAGCACAATGCTCGCAACTCTCGGCATCGCCGAACACCAATTACCTCGCATTGTCGATTCCATGGGCTTCATCGGAGACGCCACAGACCTTCCAGGCGCACCACCGATTCTGGCTATTGCCGGAGACCAGCAAGCTTCCTTAGTCGGTCAAGGCTGCATCGTGCCTGGAATGGCAAAGATCACTTTCGGTACAGGCGGCATGTTGGACATGTTTGTCGGAGACAAGCCGCCGAGTTCCGCACAACGTAATCACGGTGGCACTTTTCCCATCGTTGCGTTTAGTCGCAGCGGACAGATTTCTTACGGCACCGAAGCAATCATGTTGTCAGCAGGCACAAACATCGAATGGCTACGTGACGACATGGGGCTCATTGCAAACACCGCCGAATCTCACACGATTGCTGCGTCGGTTCCCACAACTGACGGCGTGGCATACGTGCCCGCTCTTCTCGGACTCGGCACGCCATTCTGGGATTACGGCGCACGTGGTGCACTGTTCGGAATTACACGTGGCACTACTCGCGCACACATCGTGCGAGCCGTTCTTGAAGGAGTCGCACATCGCGGAGCAGACTTGGTCGACTCTGCAGAGAAAGACTCAGGACTCTCCATCGCTGAAATTCGGATTGACGGCGGGATGAGCCGCAATGCAACCTTTGTTCAAGCCCTGGCCGACGCCACTGGTCGCCCCGTTCGTGTGTCGCCCATCTCAGAAGCCACCACATTGGGTGCCGGTTTCATGGCAGGCACAGAATCGGGACAATGGCACAATCTCAGTGCCGCGGCCGAAGCCCTCTCAGGGGCGCCTGTCACCCCACCATTAGGTGAGCCGGGGATTTCCCGACAACAATGGTCACAGGCGGTTTCTCGATCCCGCTCTTGGATACCCGAACTCTCATCACTGGACTTCTAGTGTTGTGATGCGGTATTTCGCCAACACGACAAAGGATGCCCTACGTGGACACTCACCAAGTTGAATCTCCCGACATGTCAATGACTACGCGTCGTCGACTCATCGCCTCACTTCTCGCAGGAGGAGCAGTTATTGCGACAGCTCCACTGTTTGCAGGTCGCGCATCTGCAGCCAGTACCGGTGGGTCGCCACAACGCGACCCCGCTGACAATGCTGCGCTTAATGCATGTCTCGAGCGTGAATCTCGCATGGTTGCCACGTATCGCAAAGCCATTGTCGGTCTCACAGCAAATGACCTGACCGCGATGACCTTGATTCTTGATCACCATGTTGCATACGCAGATGCCCTGAAGGGCTACTTGGCTGTCGACGTTGTCAACCCAAGTTCTGCTCCCCTCGCATCGCCTATCGGATCAATTGCCAGCATTGCTCGGCAGCTTGCAGCACTTGAAAATCAAACCGCCACAATTCATACGGACACCATTGGCCAAATCAAGGGCCTCGATGCAGCGACACTTCTCGCATCCATCGTCACCGTTGAGGCGCGCCATGCCGCTGCACTTGAATTAATCGGTGGCGCATCACCTATCTCTGCTGTTGGCAACTGAACGAAGGACTCATTATGAAAAACACAAGCACTTCCTCACCAATCAGTCGCCGCACAATGTTGCGTTCATCTGGCGCTCTTGTTGCTACTTCTGCAGTTCTTGCTGCGTGCGGTTCGTCCAAGCCTTCAATTGCACGAATTGGCGAATCACCAACCATGGTGAAACTTGAAGACCTTGCAGTTACAGATGTTGTGTTGCTCCGCACTGCAATGTCAATGGAAACTATGGCGGCTGCAATGTTGTCTGACTCCGCCGTAACATCGCTCGCAAGCAAGGACTCAGCGCCCGTTATTGCTGCCTTTGCCGCAGGCCACACATCACACCTTGAGGACCTTCGGGGTCTCATTACCGCTCGCAATGGCGAACCGTATTCAGAGACCAATGCAAAGTTGATGCGGGCGTATGGCCAGACAGCGCTTGACTTGGTTGCTAGCGGAAAACTTCCTGAGGACACGCTTGCTCTCACGCTTGCAGTTGAAGCCCTGGTTGCCTCCACATACCAATATTTCGTATCGCTAACTGCCGAGCCCGCCCTTCGTGCTGGCATGGTGCAACTTGGCGGACAGTCATCACGTCGCGCTGCCATTGCTGCACAACTGATCAATGGCGGAACAGTTGGCTTCGCACCTGCCCTTGATAAAGATGGCGTCGCTCTTGTTGCCACATTGCCAAACACATTCGGTTCACTCAGCACTGTTCAAGTGAAACTTGGGCCTCCGAACGAAGTCGGCTCACGTACCACTGTCCTGATGGACACACCAAGCCTTAATAGCCTCATCTACTAAGCGGCTTTGCCCATACACTCATCTCGACGGTGAGTCGTCCGGATGATCGCGGCACAGCAATGTGCTGAGGAAAGTCGGGGCTTCACAGGGCAACATGCTGGCGAGAGCCAGGTCGGGGTGACTTGACGGACGTGCAACAGAGAACAGACCGCCGATGGCTGCGCAAGCAGATCAGGTAAGGGTGAAACGGTGCGGTAAGAGCGCACCAGCATATGAAGCGATTCATATGGCTTGGTAAACCCCATGTGAAGCAAGATCAAGCAGAAGGCTGGGCTGCCCGCCTGCCGCAAGGCAACCTTCGGGTAGATCGCATAGAGGGATGATCATCCAGTGCGCAAGCACGGACAAAACCCCGCTTACAGGGTGACTCACCGTCACCCAACGGCATCAAAGATGTGATGTTTCGTTGAACCCAAGCAGGGCTGGTCCGCGCGGACTAATTGCAATTCGACAAATTGATGCGCGGTCTAATTGCATTCGCCACGTTGTGTCTGGTCCCGTACCAAGCGCCCACGTGACTCCGCTCTTGATTGGCGACACATGACTCACAACAATCACGTCACCAGTGCGTGCACGTTCACTGATTTCTTCAAACGCTGGTCGAACGCGGTTATCTAACTCAACGAGAGTCTCGCCACCAGGAGGACGAAACGACGGGTCATTGCGCCACTGAGCCCACAGCGTCTGGTCAACATCGGTGAGTGCCACGCCGTCCCAGTCGCCGTAATCAAGTTCAATGAAACGCTCATCGATGGTGACGTTGCCCGTAATTGCGCTCGCCGTCTGATGCGCACGCGTTAACGGACTACACACCACCAATGCATCCGGATACTTCTCTCGCAGAAACTCACCACTGCGCGCCGCTTGACGCTCCCCTTCTGGGTCAAGTGGCAAGTTCATTCGCCCCTGAAGCAGAGCTTTGGCGTTTGCCGCAGTTTGTCCGTGACGTAACAAGATCAACATGTGACTACTTCTTTTCCAAAACGAGTCTGCCGGTACGAACAAATTCCTGACGAGCACGAGGAGAAGACAAATCGTTCGTTCGCCACACCCACGCCAACATGGCAGCACCCGCTATCTCAAGAATTATGTTCAGCCACATGCGGTCGAAACTTGGGATTGATGCTCCACCAAAATTCACGCCAGCAAACGGCCACCAGAAAACTTTTGTGTTGTTAAATGCCCCGTCGAATACCAAGTGCATAAACATTCCGATGGGGATGGCTAATGACATACGCCGAGCAGCTGTACCCCTTCGCGCAAATGCCATAACGAGGGCTAGCGCAAGGACACTTCCGAGAACTGAATGAAACACCCAAGCACCCCCAGAGAAAATGTCGATCAGGTCTGGCAACAGTGCACCAAGAGCAAGCACCCTGTAATCAAAGCGGTCGTCGCGAAAAACAAATAAGACTGAAATAAACGCAGTGCCGATAAACCAAAGAAGCATCAACCCCACATTAGGTACTGGCTACCCCTACGGGACGGTCTTAATGGATGCTGGAATGCCTTTTGCGCAGTTATAGACGTAATAGCGAGCAGGATCAACACCAATCACTGGTGTCAGCGGATTCGTATCCGTTGGAGCAATTGTTGTGCCCGGGTCAATAACCCTGACTACTGCACCGCGGTACACCGTCGTTGTCGGCGCAACCGGAACCACAACTGCTCCTGGCACCGTAGTTGTGGTGACTACTGGTGCAGCAGGAAGTGTCGACGTTGTGACTGTAGGAACAACCGTGGTGATTGTGCCCGTCGACGCTTTCGGCAACTTTCCGGACACCAGTTCTGCGATGCAGTCAACGCCGGGCAAATAGAGGCGTAAAGGATTACGTGTCGGTGCCGGTGGCTTGTCCCAGTTCAGTACGGGCAGATCTTTATGCGCAGCATCCATATATGCCTTCCAAATCTTTACGGGGTATCCGTTGCCCGTCACGCGCGCAACTCCATCAGCTTTGAACTCAGGAATGTTCACCATCGGCGTATACCCCTTCGGGTCACCCACCCACACTGCAGTTGTAAGTTGCTTTGTAAAGCCCACAAACCATGCATTGGTGTTTTCATCTTGTGTACCCGTTTTACCGCCAGCAGGACGATTACCTTCTAACGGGTCACGTCGTGCAGTTCCTTTGATAAGGGTTTGCTTCAAAATGTCTACTTGCGCATCTGCAATCTCTTTCGTGATCACTTGCGATGGCGCCATTGTGTGCTGATACAGCAACCCACTCGGGCCTTCAACTTTTTCGATGAAATACGGCTCATTATGGATGCCTCCGTTAGCAATTGTCTGGGTGCCAGAAGCCATGTCAAGCGCACTCAATTCATTTGCACCAGTCGAAAAACTTGCATACGGCTGAATTGTGTAGAGATCACGCGACAAGTAACTCGACGAAGCAAGCCTGTACGTCATGTTTACGACACGATTGAGACCAACAATTTGCGCAAGTCGCGCATACGCGCAGTTAATTGATAACCATGTTTGTTCAGCCAACGATGAGACGGGATGACTAACGCCCTTGGTAATAACAAATGGCTCTTCTGGAAGGCCCGGATTAGGAAACGTACACGGCAGTGTTCCGTCAATCAGGTCACTTGCTTGGGCACCCGCTTCCAACGCAGCAGTAAGCACAAACATTTTGATGCTTGAACCTGTTTGGCGGCGGCGCAGTGCAAGGTTCACTTCGTTACGGCCTGGTGAGAATCCGGGCCCACCCACAATTGCTCGCATCGCACCAGTAGCCGTGTCAAGCGACATCATTGATGATTGAATTCCGGTCTTATTAGCTGGCAGCTTCTCTTTCGCAGCTTTCTCAGCCTTTGCCTGCAACACGGGGTCAATTGTGGTGTACACCGTAATTCCGCCACGGAACAAAGCGTTGTAACGCTCCGGATACGTTGCACCAAGAATTGTTGATTTGTTCAACAAATAATCGCGCACCATCTCAGTTATATAGGTACGACTTGTTGGCCGCTCTGGGGCACTAGTAACCGACTCTGGTGGCTGCCACGTTGCCAAGGTCGTGTCACGTTGTTCTGACGTCATCAGACCAACATCAATGAAGCGTTCCAGCACTTGCTCGAACCGACGACGTGATTGTTCAGGCCTACGAATCGGGTCATACGTGGATGGTGCACGAACAAGCCCGGCCAAGAACCCTGCTTCAGTCAAGGTGAGCTCTGAGACCTTCTTTTGAAAGTACACATCTGCAGCAGCCTGAATGCCATACGCATTGTTTCCGAAGAACACTGTGTTGAGGTAGCGCTCCACAATCTGGGCTTTTGAAACATTCTTTTCCAAAATTACTGCGTATCGAGCTTGCAAAATCTTGTATCGGCCATCACGTGGCAAACCAGCGAGAAATTCATTCTTCACAACCTGTTGCGTAATGGTGGACGCACCTTGTCTGCCGCTTGAATACTGAAAATTGGCCAGGGTGGCACGAACTAGTGCGCGCAGGTTCACGCCCTTGTGTTGATAAAAACCAGAATCTTCCACAGCAAGAACGGCCGCAACCACAATGTCTGGCACTGAACCAATATCAAGCGGCTGGCTGTTCTCTAATTCAAAGACACCAATTTGCTTATCAGCAATACCCATGATGCGTGTACGAGTTGATAACCCGCTAAAGATCGGCAATGCCACAGGAGTCTCTTGGTGCGCATTTAGCGCCCGCCACACTTGTGGTGCTGCGCCCACTACCGCGCCCGTTAACAATAACGATGATGCCACGAGGGCAACGCCAAAGCGTATGGACCAATTCAGAGGGGACTTCACAACACAAAACACCGTACTTGTCTGTGCTTGATGCATCGTGTCACCCATTTCGGTAGCGTTGCTCTATGTCACAATTCCCCCATCGCGGTTTCAGATTCGGTGTTCAAGTCTCAAAAGAGACCTCAGCAAAAGGGTGGGCTGAACTAGCTCGCCGTACAGAGGCAGCAGGCTACGAAGTTCTCACCATGCCTGATCACTTCACAGACCAGTTGGCACCCGTACCTGCACTAATGGCTGCTGCAAGCGCCACCACCACACTTCGTGTTGGCGCATTGGTATTCGACAATGACTACAAACACCCAGTTGTCCTTGCAAAAGAACTTGCAACAATCGACCTTCTTTCAGACGGGCGTCTCGACATTGGGCTCGGTGCTGGCTGGATGATCAGCGATTACGAAGAAGCCGGAATGCCATATGACTCCCCCAAGGTACGCATCGATCGTTTCATTGAAGGTGTCGCTGTCATTCGTGGCGCAATGGCAGAAGGTGCGTTTTCATTTTCTGGCGATCACTACACCATTACCAATTACAACGGTCAGCCAAAACCGATACAGGCTCGTCCGCCACTTCTCATTGGTGGCGGCGGCAAGCGTGTGTTGTCATATGCAGCTCGCGAAGCCGACATCATTGGCATCAACGGCACATTGACCGCTGGCGTAGTTGGGCCAGAAGCTCTTTCAACCATGACCGCCGAATCAGTAGATGAAAAAGTAGCAATTGTTGCCGCCGCTGGCGCTCATCGACTCAACGACATTGAAATGAACATTCGTACGTTCTTTGTGAAAGTTACAAATGATCGTGCTGCAACTGTCGAAGGCATCTCTTCAATGTTCGGCGTGTCAAAAGACATGATCGATGCATCACCATTTGCTCTTATCGGTTCGGTTGAGGAATGCATTGAACAGTTACTCGAGCGTCGCGAGCGTTGGGGTTTCAGTTACACCATTGTTGGCGCCGAAAACATTGACGAGTGTGCACCAATCGTTGCCGCACTTCGCGGCAAATAGATCAGAACAAGCCAACAATGCGGCCGTCTGGGCCAATGTCAATATGCAAAGCTGCGGGGTCTGCCCCTAAGCCAGGCATGGTTCGCATATTGCCCACTATTGGGTAAATGAATCCGGCTCCAACGGAAGCGCGTACTTCACGCACAACCAAAGTGTGCCCAGTGGGCGCGCCCTTCAACGTGGGGTCACCACTAATACTGAGGTGCGTCTTAGCAATACACACAGGCAAGTTACTGAAACCATTTGC
>JANQYF010000035.1 GCA_030729045.1 Ilumatobacteraceae bacterium | reverse complement strand
CACAACATCGGTATCAAGATCAGTATCAACGAGATGATTGAAAAGGTCAAAGAAGTTGGAGCCGACGCGCTTGGCATGAGTGGCCTTCTCGTAAAGAGCACCATCATCATGCGAGACAACCTCATCGAACTCAATAACCAAGGCCTCAGCAATATCCCTGTCATCCTTGGCGGTGCGGCACTTACCCGTAGCTACGTAGAGCAAGACCTCCGCAAAATCTATGAAGGTCGCGTGCTATACGGCAAAGACGCTTTCGAAGGTTTGTCTACTCTCGACAAACTGATGGACATCAAAAAGTCAGGCGTCGATGACCCCGACTTTGGTCGCAAGCTTGGCGAGCGTGTAATCCCACGCCGCGAAAAGGTTGAAGTTGATCCTGCTTCTATTCCGAGTCGCTCTCCGGAAGTTGAAACAGACAACACGGTCTTTGTTCCGCCATTCCTTGGCACAAAAGTTGTCAAAGGCATCGGCATTGATGAGATCGCTGAATACATCAACGAAACAGCCTTGTTCCGCAACCAGTGGCAGTACCGCCCTAACGAGGACGAATCAGACACTGACTTCAAAGACCGCATCCGCCCAATCTTGCGCGCGCAACTCAGCAATGCAAAAGCAAGTGGAGTTCTGGTGCCACAACTTGTGTACGGATACTTCCCTGTCAATAGCGACGGCAACGACCTAGTTGTCTACACAGACGACACCCGCACAGTTGAGCGCACACGCTTCAACTACCCACGCCAGAAAGTCGCACCGTATATGTGCATCTCTGACTTCTTTCGGTCAGTAGAAAGTGGCGAACCCGACTATGCCGCGTTCCACATTGTCACCATGGGTCAACCAATCAGCGAAGCAGCAGCAGAACTATTCGCAGCCAATAAGTATCAGGACTACCTCGAGCTACACGGCATCGGCGTTGAAATGGCTGAAGCACTTGCCGAATACTGGCATCACCGCATTCGTACCGAATGGGGCTTTGTCAATGAAGACGGCCCATCAGTTGCCGGCTTGTTCCGTCAGCAATACCGCGGCGGTCGATACAGCTGGGGTTACCCCGCATGCCCAGATCTTGAAGACAACGCACGCGTTGCCGAACTTCTTGAAGCTGGCCGTATTGGTATTGAAGTTGGCGAAGAGACTGGCTGGCAATACCAACCAGAACAATCAACCTCAGCGATTATCTGCCATCACCCGAAGTCAAAGTACTTCGTAGCCCGCGACTAAGCCTGCGGCTCGTTCAGACTCGCCTCTGCACGATTAGATAGGTCAATGGTGACTGACCGATGGACTATTGAACAAGCCAACGAGTGGAACAGTCGCACCAAGTGGTTAGTCGGCTGCAATTTCAGTCCATCAACAGCTGGTAATCAATTGGAGATGTGGCAGTCAGAGACATTCGACATTGAAACCATCAGAAAGGAATTGGGATGGGCCGCAGATATCGGCATGAACTCCATTCGCCTTTATCTCCATGATCTTCTGTTCACGGAATCACCAACGAACTTTCTTGATCGAATGGATGTTGTTCTCTCTGTCGCGCAGTCACACGGGATCACAGTAGTCCCCGTGCTTTTTGACGGAGTGTGGAATCCGAAACCGCGACTCGGAGTTCAGCGAGAACCAGCACCACGGCTTCATAACGCAATGTGGGTGCAAAGTCCGGGTTCCGAGATCTTCTATGACCGTTCCCGTTGGCCCGAACTTCGCAGCTACGTACAGGAAGTCATTAAAAGATTCAGTAACGATTCACGTGTTGTCGCATGGGATTTATTCAATGAACCAGACCAGGTTGACACCGTCACTTTGAAACTCGGTTCTCGTGACGAAAAGATAAAGACAGCTACAGAATTGGTATCGCAGGTGTTCGACTGGGCACAAGAGATATCCCCATCACAACCTTTGACAGTAGGAATTTGGGAATACAACGCACAATGGCAGCCGGCAGAAAACTCCTTGAATGAGTTGATCCTCAATCGCAGTGACATCATCTCGTTTCATTGCTACGAGCCTCGCGAGAAACTCATCGCAGTCATTGAATCGCTCAAGACATATGGCCGACCACTCCTCTGTACAGAATGGCTGGCACGTACTGCCGGTTCAACTGTTGACCTCTTAGAAGTTTTTGCTGAACATGGTGTGGGTGCCATCAACTGGGGGTTTGTTGATGGCAGAACCCAGACTCGTTTCCCATGGCGCTCTTGGACCGAACCAGTCACAGATGAAGAGCCGTGGTTTCACGAATTACTTCACCGAGACGGATCACCCTACGATGCTCATGAAGTTGAGATTTTTCGTCGTCTCACTTCACAGCATTCATAACCCGCGAAGGAAAAGGCTTAGTGGGGTTGAGTTTTGTTCCACGTCGATGCAAGTAATGCGTAATGGCCATTCAGCGCAATCAGCTCGTCGTGCGTGCCAATCTCTGAAATATGCGCATCTGCCACAACAGCAATCTTGTCTGCGCGTTGCACCGTAGATAAACGATGAGCAACCACAATGACACT
>JANQYF010000034.1:56017-59681 GCA_030729045.1 Ilumatobacteraceae bacterium | reverse complement strand
CAGAAGCTGACCACCCAGAGTTCTACGGCATGATTCGTGACTTGTCACAACGTGCAGGTTTACCGATGCCACGCGTTGCAGTCTCCCCTGCTGACCAACCAAATGCATTTGCAACAGGACGCGGGCCGAACAAAGCAGTGGTGTGTGCGACAACAGGCCTATTGCAGTCAATGACTCGTGAAGAAGTTGAAGGCGTGATGGCACATGAACTTATGCATGTGCGAAACAGAGACATTCTCATTGGTTCAGTTGCTGCGGCAATTGCAACTGCGATCTCGTCAATTGCACAATTGGCCATGTTTGCCAGCATGTTCAGCGGTGGTGGTGGCCGCAATGATGAAGATAGGGCTAATCCATTGGCCATTCTGTTGATTTCACTTGTAGCCCCAATGGCAGCGGGCTTAATGCAAATGGCTATTTCTCGTAGTCGTGAATTCGAAGCAGACCGTGGTGCTGCTGAACTTCTTGGTACAGGACAAACGCTTGCAACAGCATTAGAAAAGATTGAAGTGCTTGCAAAGTCATCTCCGATGGCTGTCGCCCCAGCACAAGCACAGGCATACATTCACAACCCACTAGCTGAAATGCATGCTCGTCGTGGCAGCGGAGTGAATGTGTCTCGCTTGTTCTCCACGCACCCCGCAACAGACGAACGCATTCGTCGTTTGCGGGCAATGACTTTCTAGTCAGCTACTTCAGCCGGGCCACTGGTTGTAAAGATCAGCGCGCCGATAAGTGAAATACAACCGGCAACCAAATACGGCACGGTGTACCCACCTGATGAGTCGCGAATTGTGCCAATAAGAATTGGTCCAATAGCTGTTCCCGTGAGAGATACGAGCCCTGAACGCGCGGAGATGCGTGGGTAATCCCTTACGCCAAAGCGTTGAGCAATAAGTAACGACTGCATCATGAGAACGTTGCCAACCATTGCGCCGAAGAGGCCGATTGCAAGCATGAGTGGAATGGTGCTTTCCATTTGTCCAATGAGGATGATGGCGACACCTTGCATGACAGCAATAAACACCATGAACTTCGCCAATGGAAATTTGGGAATGATGCGGCCACCAATAAGGCGGAACACCACGCTTGCACCAGACAAAACAGATGTCGCAAGAGCAGCGGTACCGGGAGTCGTGCGTTCTTCTACCAATTTCACAATCTGTTGAATTGCGCCAACTTGACTGCCCATGACCAAGACGTAGCCAATGGTGACAACCCAAAAGAACTTGGTACGTGTTGCTTCAGCAAGTGACACGCCAGGTAATTCAGAAATATGGTTCTCTGGCTTTGGTTGACCATCAGGCATCCAGTTCAATGCCAATGGGTCAGGGCGGATAAGCAAGTATGCAGGCACACACATTCCGACGAACCAAATGAGCGCAAGGTACGGGCTTGCACCACTCATCTGCTTGGCATCGATCAACTTCTTGATGATTGGGGTCAACACGACACCACCCATGGAGAGGCCTGAAGATGCTGCGGCAATTCCTGGTGCACGTTTTGTATGGAACCAGCGCGTGACAACAGTGGTAGCTGTTGTTAAACCACTGCACGACCACGCAACTGCGAAGACTCCGTAGACAACGAAGAGGTGCCACTTCTCAGAGACATGACCCAACATGTACAGAGAACCAGCGCCAACAATTGCACCTGCGTAAATGAGGATACGAACATCAAATTTTGCAATCAGTCTGGCCACCAACATGTTGGTAATGCCGCCGACTAAGAAAAAGAACGTTGTTGCGATGGAGAGTGACGAGATTTTCCAGCCAAGCTCTTTCGAAAACGCATTCAGGTAAACGGACATTCCGTAGAACCCAAGAGCCGAACTAAAGAAAAGGATTGTGAAGCAACCGCCAACGACCCACCAGCCGGGAAAGGCGTCTTTCTTGCCTAGATATACGCGTGTTGCAGTCTGCGACATGGAGCCCCCGTTCCGAAGGCAACCTTAGACGAGGGTATTGATCTGCGTCGCTAGTGAAGAATCACGCTGCGTGACACAACCTTTGTCGTGTGATGTAAGCGCAATAGTCACTGTGTTGTAGCTATTCGACCAATCAGGGTGGTGATCAGCTGTTTCTGCCATCTCTGCGATTGAAGTCATGAATGCAAAGGCTTCTGTGAAGTTGGTGAATGAGAATTCACGACGCAATGCATTGTCCTCATGGCGCCAGCCATTTGGAACTATGACTTGGCTCATACGAAAGCTGCGTAGCCGTCGATTTCTAGTTGGTCGGCAAGTTCTGCACCACCGCTAGCAACAATGCGGCCTGACACCATGATGTGAACCACATCTGGCTTCAGTTCTTCAAACAAACGAACGTAGTGAGTAATGGCAAGAACGCCAAGATTGCTCTCGTGTGTTGCTGCCTCTACGCGACGGGCGCAATCACGCAGTGCGTCAATGTCGAGACCAGAGTCAAGCTCATCAAGAATCGCAAACTTTGGCTCGAGTACTCCGAGTTGCATTGTTTCATTGCGCTTCTTTTCGCCACCGGAGAGGTCAACATTCAGTGCACGTGTAACAAGCTCGGGGTCCATATTGATGCGTAGAGCTTCTTGTGTAATGCGAGCAGCCATGCCTTCAGTGCCACGGTGACGAGCAGTAAGAGCTTCTGCCATTACTTGGTCAGCGTGAACACCAGGAACTTCTGTTGGGTACTGCATCACTAGGTGTAAGCCAGCAATGGCACGTTCCCATGTTGGCAACGCAAGCATGTCGACGCCGTCGAGAGTGACTGAGCCTGCAAGCACCTTGTATCCAGGCTTACCCATGATGACTGCAGACAATGTGGACTTACCAGCACCGTTTGGCCCCATGATTGCGTGTACTTCGCCAGACTTCACTACAAGGTCAATGCCTTGCAAGATTTCTTTGCCGGCGACTTCGGCGCGAAGGCCTTTGATTTCAAGAGTGCTCATGACTTTGCCTTCTGTGATTCAACAATGACTTCGTCATTGACAACTTCTGCTGAATAAACAGCAACTGGTTGTGTGGCAGGAAACGTATCGGGCTGGCCTGTAACTAGGTTGAAGGCGCTTCCGTGTTTGATGCATTCGATTTGTTTGGTTTCACACCACACCATGCCAAGCGACAATGAAATGTCAGCGTGACTGCAGGTGTCTGCAATGGCGAACACTTCGTCTTCAATGCGAACTACAGCAACTGCGACTCCGTCAACCATGACCTTGTGGGCCGTGCCTGATTCGAGTTCAGAGAATTTTGCAACAACGGTCATGATGCCACTTCGTTTTCTGGGTTGAGTTTGTGGTTCACGGCAGAGCGCAACATTTCAACGTCTGCGAACTTTGGCAGACGATCAATCACTTCGTTGAAGAACCCGAACACAATGAGGCGTTCTGCAATTTCTGGCGGCACTCCGCGGCTCTCAAGGTAAAACTTCTGCTCTTCGTCTACTGAGCCAACGGTGCTTGCATGACTGCACTTCACTTCGTTGGTTTCAATTTCAAGGTTCGGCACACTTTCGGCCCACGCGCCTTCACTAAGTGTGAGGTTGCGGTTCGTTTGGAAAGCCTGTGAGTGAGCAGCGTTCGGCTTGATGTGAATGAGGCCGGTGTACACACTGCGAGCGGTGTCACGTACTGCGCCTTTGAACAACAAGTCACTATGGGTGCGAGGTGCTTCATGAATCTGCAATGT
>JANQYF010000034.1:13830-55917 GCA_030729045.1 Ilumatobacteraceae bacterium | reverse complement strand
CCGTTGAGTTCAGCGAAAATGTCTGGGTTTGAAGTCATGGCGATGCCAGCCAATGACTCGGTGACGCGAACGGAATCGGCACCAACAGTTTCGGTGCGCAGATGTCCGTGCTTGTATGCAGACATATCAAGTTCGGCGATGCGGCTGTAGCGCCAGATTTCTTCGTCAGTGCTTGGCATGACTATTGCGGGGGTTGCGTTCATGTGATTTTTCTCTTAGGACTTCTTGCGTCGCCACCAGCGGGGCTTAGCGTTTTTTTCTTTTTCTACTTGTTCCAAGATCGAAGCACCCATGGCGTTGATGATCTCTTCTGCTGCGTCAAGAACAGCTGCTGCTGACCCATCGTCTAGGCCAGGAACTTCGCGTGGTGTTGGTGGCGGAACAACACTTCCGTGTGCCCACGCAACATCAGCTAGGCGACGTTCGAACCCATCACATGGTTCCGGACAACGCCATGGCGCATCAGGAGCCTTGTCAAGGTTGCACTTTCGTACAGCATCTCCGGTCGCATACGTGCGACTTTCAAAGTGCTTGCATTCTGTGCGCATTGACATGATGGACCCACGGCGTAATCAGCCGATGGAACCTTCCATCTGCAATTCAATGAGGCGGCTCCACTCAACTGCATATTCCATTGGCAATGTGCGGGTAACGGGTTCGATGAATCCGTTCACCACCATGCTCATGGCTGCTTCTTGAGTGAGTCCACGACTCATGAGATAGAACAACTGCTCGTCGGCAATCTTTGACACTGTTGCTTCGTGACCGATCTCTGCGTCTTTTGCGCCCACTTCCATGTATGGGAATGTGCGGCTTTCGCTTTGGTCGTCAAGAATCAATGCATCACACTGAACGTGGCTCTTGCAGCCGTATGCACCTTCGTCAATACGAACAAGGCCGCGGTATGCAGTGATGCCACCGTCTTTGCTGATTGATTTCGACACGATCTTTGATGTGGTCTCTGGAGCTGCGTGCACCATCTTTGCGCCTGCATCTTGATGCTGACCAGCACCTGCATACGCAACAGACAAGACTTCACCAGTGGCCTTTGGTCCCATCAAGTACACGCTTGGGTACTTCATGGTGAGCTTTGAACCGATGTTTCCATCAATCCACTCCATGTGGCCTTCTGCTTCAACGCGAGCGCGCTTGGTAACAAGGTTGTACACGTTTGGAGACCAGTTCTGAATAGTTGTGTAGGTCACGTGTGCGCTTGGCTTTACGACAATCTCAACAACAGCAGAGTGCAACGAGTCTTTTGTCCATACTGGGGCTGAGCAGCCTTCGATGTAATGCACTTTCGAACCTTCGTCCGCAATGATCAGTGTGCGCTCGAATTGACCAGCGCTCTCTGAGTTAATGCGGAAGTACGCCTGCAATGGCATTTCACATTCGACGCCTGGCGGAACGTAAATGAATGATCCGCCGGACCATACAGATGTGTTCAGTGCAGAGAACTTGTTGTCGCCGGGAGGAATAACAGTGCCGAAGTACTGCTTCACAAGGTCTGGGTATTCGCGCAATGCGGTATCCATGTCGCAGAACAAAATTCCTTGTTCTGACAATTCATCACGGTTTCTGTGGAACACCACTTCAGATTCATATTGAGCAGTAACACCAGCGAGGTATTTGCGCTCAGCTTCAGGAATTCCCAACTTCTCATA
This sequence comes from Ilumatobacteraceae bacterium, assembly GCA_030729045.1. Classification (GTDB taxonomy): domain Bacteria; phylum Actinomycetota; class Acidimicrobiia; order Acidimicrobiales; family Ilumatobacteraceae; genus UBA2093. The sequence goes on along the minus strand of JANQYF010000034.1, from coordinate 54,253 downwards.
TGTGAGCTTCATTTGCTCTGGCAAGTCATCCCACTCATCAACTTGTTCCGTTGCTGGCTTCAAATAATAAAAGATGTCTTGGAAATCGATATCGGGCATGTTTGTGGCAAACCACGGAGCCATTGGCTTGCGATCAAAAATTCCGAGGCTGCGAAGACGCAACTGTGTCATCCACTTCGGCTCGCCCTTCCACCATGAGATCTGCTCTACGACGCGCTGGTTAAGGCCTTTGACAGGTTCGAAGGCATATTCGATCTCGTCGCTCCAACCGAGGCTGTACTTACTGAGATCAAGATCAAATGAGGTCATATGGGATTCCTTCGCTTCCTAACCACCGGATTCCCCAGGGGCTATTAACACTACGGCCATAGTAACAATCCCCAGGCGGTAACCCACACAGATAGCGTCAATCCCCTCATGGAATGTTTCGGTCTCGTCGGTCTCCCCAATGCGGGCAAGTCCTCGCTTTATAACGCACTCACGGGTGGCGGGGCCTTGGCTGCTCCCTACCCCTTTGCCACGAAGGATCCGAACATCGGAATCGCCAAAGTGCCAGACAACCGCCTGCTTGCTTTGTCAGAAATGTCGAAGACAAAAAGCATTGTGCATGCAGCGGTTCAAGTGGTCGACATTGGTGGCCTTGTAGAGGGCGCAAGCAAGGGCGAAGGTCTTGGCAACAAGTTCCTGGCCAACATTCGTGAAGTTGACGCAATTGTGTACGTCTTGCGCGCATTCAAAGACCCAGACGTCATGGGCCCTGATGATCCGCTTGAACATTTGCGCATTGTTGAACTTGAACTTGCACTTGCTGACTTAGAGACAGTGGAAACACGCCTCAAGCGAGTCAGTAAAACTGCACGCGTTGATAAGGGCAACCAAGAAGAAGCTGCATTGTTGCAACGTGCGTACGACGCATTGGCTGAAGGCTTGCCGCTGTACCGAGCAGGAATGTCAGCAGATGACCGCGAAGCACTTGCGCCTCACTTCTTGCTTACTAATCGTCGCGTACTTGCTGTAGTCAACGTTGGCGAAAACGAACTCGACACGATTCCGGCAATGGAAGCTCGTGTTCGTGCAGAACTGTGCCCTCCAGGTTCAGTTCAGGAGCACGAAATTGAAGTGCTCGGCATGAGCGTGCAAATTGAAGCAGAAGCAGCTCAACTTGAGCCAGCAGACCGTGCCGAGATGCTCGAGGCGCTCGGCCTTGGTGAAGGCGCGCTGACAAAGATGGTTCGCTCGGCATTTCATTTGCTCGGCTTGCGCACCTATTTCACTACTGGCGAAAAAGAGACACGTGCATGGACATTCCACGCAGGTGACAAAGCCCCTGTTTGTGCAAGCAAGATTCACTCAGATATTCAGCGCGGGTTTATTCGTGCCGAAGTCATCCACTGGGATGAACTCATCGAGCTCGGATCATGGAATGCAGCCAAAGATGTCGGCAAGATCCGTTCTGAAGGCAAAGAATACGAGTTTGTTGACGGCGACGTCACCGAGTTCCGCTTTAACGTATAGGTAGCGACACGGAGGTCACCATGAGTGCACCACAAGAACTCGAGCCCATCTGGCTTGTCAGCAAAGGCAATGTGTTAGCAGCTGGCGTTCGTACCGTTACACGCTCTCAACGACGTCGTGGCCTAACGGGTGTTGCTGTTATTGAACAACCACTTGTGCTTGAACCATGCAATTGGGTGCACACCATTGGCATGAAAGCAACAATTGATGTTGCTTACGTTGCTTCGAACAACATCGTGATACAGACTGCAACCATGAAACCGTGGCGAGTTGGTCCTCGCATTCCTTCTTCAGCACTCATTATTGAAGCTGCCGCTGGTTCATTTGAACGCTGGAACTTGCGTGTTGGTGACGAAGTCGAGGTGCGCCGTGTCGAAAGATGACATTGTCACCTCAGCAATTCACGCGGGCTTGTGGTTAGTTGCAACTCCCATTGGAAACCTTGAAGACTTGTCGCCACGTGGTGCGGCAGTGTTGCGCGCTGCGAAAGTCATTTGCTGTGAAGACACTCGACATAGTGGCTCGTTGTTGAAGCGCATTGGCGCTTCACCCGAACGACTGATTGTTGCTAACGAACACACAGAGCACGACGCCATCGAATCTGTGTTGTCGTATTTGTCTACTGGTGCAGTAGTTGCATTGATCTCCGACGCGGGAACTCCAGCCATCAGCGACCCAGGTGAACGTCTTGTTCGGGCAACAATTAATGCCGGGTACACCGTGCATTCAACCCCAGGGCCAGCTGCCTTTGTTATGGCTATAGCTATGAGCGGATTACCAACAGCGCGCATTGCCTTCGACGGCTTCTTGCCGCGCAGTGGCAGTGAACGCCGTGAGCGACTGACAGAAGTTGCTCGTGAACGCCGCACAACTGTTTTGTATGAGGCTCCTCATCGCTTAGAGAAAACTTTGGTTGACTTGGCAGACGTGTGCGGCAATGATCGCCTTGTGGTCCTTGCACGTGAACTAACCAAACTTCATGAAGACATGTGGCGTGGCACGCTTGGTGATGCTGTTATTCACTCGCGCACAGTTGAACCCCGCGGTGAATATGCATTGGTGATTGCACCAGTAACTGCAGAATCAGTTGATGTGACAGATGACGACATTCGTACCGAATTGGCATCGCGTACATCTGCGGGCATCTCAAAACGCAGCGCGGTTGATGAAGTCACTGCAGCTCTTGGCGTTTCACGCAAACGTGTCTATGCGATTTCGGTGACAGTATGAGCACCTCTGACAAGACAGCAGCATTTTTTGATCTTGACCGCACTCTTATTGCCGGTTCGTCTGCATTTGTATTTGGTCGTGCTGCATACGATGCGGGCCTTATTCGACCACGCGACTTTGCAACAGATGCATTTGCTGCTTTGAAATTTCGTCTCATTGGTTCAAGTGACACATCGAGCAGAAATGTTCGTGAGCGCATCTTGGAAGCAGCTGGTGGTTCTACACAGTCAGATCTATTGGCGTTGAACGAAGTGGTGTTGCCCGAACTGTTAGGTCTGATTCGTCCTGAAGCGCGGGCGCTAATTGAACAACATCGCAATGCTGGTCGTGAAACATGGATTGTTTCCGCCTCCCCCATTGAAATTGTTGAACCGCTTGCAATCGCACTTGAAATGACTGGCGGCATTGGCACACGCGGCGAAGTTGAAGACGGTGTCTACACCGGACGACTTGCTGGGCCTTTTTGTTACGGGCCCGGAAAAGCAGAAGCAATTGTTGCCATTGCGGCAGAGCGCAATATCAACTTGGCAGATTCGTGGTCGTATTCAGACTCCATGAGCGATGTTCCGATGATGGAACTTGTTGGCAATGCAGTTGCGGTGAACCCCGATGCACAATTGTCTGCACTTGCACGTTCACGCGGGTGGCCGATTGTTGTGTTTGCTCAACGATCGAAGATGTTGGTTCGACGCACAACGACAGTTACGGCTGCTCTTATTGGTATGGCAATTACGTACTCACTGGGCGCACGCAGCAAACGTTATTAATCTGCACCCAACGGTGCCAGCGCCAATTGACGGCTCATGGCAACAACATTGCCAGCAGAGTCCCACATCACGCCATCTTCTTCCCAGTACCCACCTTGGGTGAGAGCACTTGTGAACTCGCACAGAATCGGGCCGGGTGCGGGTACTCCGCGCACGTGAACAGTGAATTCAATAGTGGGCACCCACCCCTTCATGCCGAACAAGTTGAAGGTTACGGGCGGGAATGCGTCCGCTGCCAAGAGAAGTGAAAGCGTGTCAACGGGGCGACCATCTTTAAAGGTGAAATACCCACGCACGCGCGCAATACCAGCAGGCTCATTTGTTGTGAAACTGATGTCATCAGGGTGAAGACGCATATCGAGACGCGAACTGAGACCTGGCGGCATATCCGGGTTTGCCGGGCGTGTTGGGCAATCTTCAAACGCCACCATGTCTGGCATCACCAATGTGTTTGACTGTGCACCAATAGATGCATCAACATCGCCGAATGTTCCGATTGAACGAACTACATCACGACCATCACGAGACATTGAGGCAACAACTGTTGATAACCGCCTGCCCGCTTTCACCACTTCACATGTTGTTGTGGCTGGACCAGCAGGTGCTGGCGACAAATAGTGCATCGAAATAGAAACGGGGTGAGCACGGCCGCTCTCGGCACGCATGGCATTGCCAACTAATGCCAACAAGTATCCGCCATTTGCATTTCCGTTGATGTCCCATCGATCTTCAACTGGGGTGTCGTACACGCCATTGCCAAGCGGGGTGGGTCGTGTGGCGTTATCGAACTCGAAAGGCATTCGTACGAGGTTACGAAGTAAATGTTGCAATAAACGAACCGACGACAAGAAGCGTGGTGGCGTAGCCTGTCTAGGTGGCAAAGTACTACCTCACCACTCCGATCTATTACGTCAACGCGCAGCCACATCTTGGTCACGCGTACACGACCATTGTCGCTGACGCATTAGCGAGGTGGCATCGCCTTCTCGGTGACGATGTGCATTTCCTCACCGGAACAGACGAGCACGGTCTCAAGATTCAGCAAGCTGCAGAAGCTGCTGGTACTTCCCCACAAGAATTCACGGATTCCATCGCACCACTGTTTCAACAAGCATGGAAGCGCCTGAACATCTCGAATGATGATTTCATTCGCACCACGGAAGCTCGCCATAAGGTCGGCGTACAGAAGTTGCTGCAGGCATGTTTTGATGCTGGAGACATTGAACTCGACAAATACAGCGGTTTGTATTGCGTCCCCTGCGAGGCGTATTACACAGAAGACGACCTTGACGGCGAGAATTGCCCAATTCACAAGCGTCCTGTGCAGCATGTTGAAGAAGAGAACTACTTCTTCCGATTGTCACGCTTTGAACAGCGCCTTATTGATTGGTACTCACTTCACCCAAGTGCAGTAGTTCCAGAACACCGAGTGAATGAAGTACTCGGATTCATCAAACAAGGTTTGCAAGATTTTTCTGTCAGTCGTAAGACTCTGACTTGGGGTATTCCACTTCCTTTTGACCCTTCGCACGTTGCCTATGTGTGGTTCGACGCACTTGCCAACTACATCACCGCAATTGGTTACGGCTCTGACGACGAAAAGTTCAACAAATGGTGGCCAGTAGATCACCATCTCATTGGTAAAGACATCATCCGATTCCACAATGTGTACTGGCCAGCCATGCTGATGTCAGCCGGCATTGAACCACCAACCGGTTACGCAGTCGGTGGTTGGCTACTTGTCGGCGGCGAAAAGATGTCAAAGACATCTGGCAATGTGGTGAACCCGCTTGACCTCGTTGATGAATTCGGCGTTGATGGTTTCCGTTACTACGTACTTAGCGACACGTCATACGGCAACGATGGCGACTTCACGTATGAAGGCCTTGTGTCGCGCTACAACTCTGACCTTGCAAACAACCTTGGCAACCTTGCAGCCCGCATTGCATCTGTAGTTGACAAGAAGTGTGCAGGTCTTGGTACAGCGCCAAACCCAGATAGTCCGTTAGCAGCATTTGCCAAAGATGCAGTTGCAGAAACGTCTGCCTGTTGGCAACTGGTTCAACCAAGTCGTGCCTTAGAAGCAACGTGGTCTCTTATTCGTGCCACCAACGCTCACCTAGAGAATCATGAACCATGGAAAGCAGAACCTAGTGATCTGTTGAACACTGTGATGGGTGACGCACTTGAGGCATTACGCATCGTGACACTGCTCGCATTCCCTGCAATTCCTGATACTGCTCGTGAAATTTGGCGTCGCATCGGAATGACAACAGACATTGAACAATGTCGCATTCCTGCCGACACTGAGTGGGGCTTGTACCGCGCCGGTTCTCCTGTTGAAAAAGGAACACCGCTCTTTCCTCGACGCACTGTCGCATGAGCACCGCCATCACCGGATGGACAGATACTCACTGTCATATCCACGACGACAAAATGACTTCACTGCCGGCCGAAAGTTTGCAACGAGCTCGCGATGCTGGCGTTGAACGCTTCGTAGTTATTGGTACTGATGCGCCGACATGTGAGCAAGCAATCTCTATTGCATCACAACACTCAGATGTGTGGGCAACAGTGGGACTACACCCACACGATGCAACACAAGGGACAGATTCAATACTTCTGTACGTCACGCAACCACGCGTTGTTGCTATTGGTGAATGCGGGCTTGATTACTACTACGAACATTCTCCGCGCGACGTACAGATGCGAGTCTTTGCGGAACAAATCGCGTTGGCAAAACAACATGACCTCACACTTGTTATTCACACACGCGATGCGTGGGAAGACACCTATGCAGTGCTTGATGCAGAGGGAATGCCTAAGAACACCATCATTCACTGCTTTTCTGGTGGCCCGAACGAAGCACAGGAGTGTCTTAACCGCGGTGCCTATTTGTCATTCAGTGGCATCGTGACTTTCAAAACCGCAAACGAACTGCGAGAAGCAGCCATGTTGTGCCCCCTCGACAAACTTCTCATCGAAACTGATAGCCCGTTCTTGGCGCCGATTCCTCACAGAGGTCGCCCTAACGAGCCAGCCCACGTTGGACTCGTTGGTACCGCCATTGCAGATCTTCGCGGCCTCGATGTGGCCGACTTTGCATCAATCACCTCAGCGAATGCTCTTGCAGCATTTCCTCGCATACATTCGTAGGCACATGGATATCTCCCCCGTTGACAAAAACCGCATGACAGTAGCCCTGGTTGTCTCTGCCCTTTTCCTTGCCATCGCATTCATGGCATCGGGAAACTCGGGCAACGAAACAGTCACCACGGTTTTGAATTCAACGACCACCACCTATGACCTTGGCCTCAGTATTGATTCCACCGTCGATGCACCTGCCAACCTTGATGGCCCAGTTAGTGCAGACCCAAATGGGCAAGGACAAATTGCGTATCCCGCCGACAACTCTGGTCGCATGGTGCGCGGTAACGCCACCTACAAACGCCTGCCAGATTCAGTGAAGACAGGTTGCTCAACAACTCTTGTTCCGCTTGGGGCCACCATCACTGTCTTGAATTTGAACAACGGACGAAAAACCGATTGCGTCAATATCAATATCGGCCCGATGTCGGGGTCGTTTGACATCACATTGAATACTGCCGTGTTCGAAGCCATTGCTGAACTTGTTGACGCACCACTTCCGGTGGAGCTGACCTGGTGACGCTTTCACGCACTGACGCTTCAAGCCAATTAGACGGCGCAGGTTTACGCGCGAAACGTGCACTCGGCCAAAACTTTGTTGTTGATGCAAATACTGTGCGACGCATTGCGCGTCTTGCTGATGTTGAGGATCACCCGCACGTTCTGGAAATCGGTGCTGGTCTCGGATCTCTCACGCTTGCACTTGCCGAAATAGCGACGGGCGTGACAGCCATCGAAGTTGACGAAGCTCTGTTGCCGCTTCTGAATGAGAACGTCGGAGAACTTGCCAATGTCACTGTGGTTCACGCCGATGCAATGCAACTTGACTGGCCAGCACTACTCGGTGAACACACCGATTGGGTGTTGGTTGCAAACCTTCCGTACAACGTGGCTACCCCACTCATTGCTGACGTTCTTGACTTTGTTCCTCAAGTGTCGCGCATGCTGGTGATGGTGCAAAAAGAAGTTGCAGACCGATTTGCTGCATCACCTTCCACAAGCGCATATGGCGCACTCAGTGTGAAAGTTGCATTCCATGCGACCGCACGCGTTGTTGGCCAAGTTCCTGCATCTGTGTTCTTACCACGACCAAATGTTGAATCTTCTCTAGTAGAGATCACACGTCGTACTACCCCGCTTGATGCATCAGTTGACAAAGCAAAACTGTTTGCACTTGTGCGAATGGGGTTTGCAAAGCGTCGCAAAATGCTACGAGGCTCGCTTGCCGGCAGTGTGGAGGCACACCACTTTGAGGCAGCAAACATTGCCCCAACTGCACGTGCAGAAGAACTATCTGTTCACGACTGGTTGCGACTTGCACACATTCTGGAAGACAGTCACAAGTGACCAAAATCATCGCTCCCGCCAAACTGACGTTGTCTCTCGTGATTACTGGTGTTCGTAGCGATGGCTTTCATCTCATCGAAGCCGAAATGGTGTCGCTTGATATTGCAGATGTCATTGAAATCAACGACGCAGACACAACAACACTCACTGTGTCTGGCCCGTATGCAAACGGAGTTCCGACTGACGCTTCAAACCTTGTGTCACGTGCACTCGTTCTTGTAGGCCGCACAGCGCAGGTTCATATTGAAAAGAACATTCCTCACGGTGGCGGTCTCGGCGGTGGCTCTACCGATGCAGCTGCTGTTCTGAAATGGGCGCAATGGTCAGATGTGCCAGCGACAGCTCAATTGGGTGCAGACATTCCGTTCTGCCTCGTTGGTGGTCGGGCACTTGTCACAGGAATCGGAGAAATTGTCACGCCAATGCCCTTCGAAGCAAGGAACGTCACCTTGTTTCTTCCGCCAATCTCGGTTTCAACACCCGCCGTATACCGAGAATGGGATGCCATGGGAGGGCCAAAAGGACCAAAGGGAAACGATCTTGAGCCGGCAGCGGTCAGTGCTTTTCCCGAGTTAGGGCTATGGCGCGATCGCGTGGAATCAGCCACAGGGGCAACACTTCACCTAGCCGGCTCTGGCAGTACCTGGTTTACGGACGGCCATGTACACCAAGGGTTAAATCAGATCCCTGATGTTCAGGTGGTCTACGCAACAACCCGCCCCTGAGGGACAGAGAAGTAACGGACTTCTTTATCGAAATGTCTATTTGCGACGCTGGTGGCGTGTGCGACGAAGCATTTTTTTGTGCTTCTTCTTGCGCATGCGCTTGCGGCGCTTCTTGATCAGCGAACTCATAAGGCATATGAACCTATCGGGACAATGACGAAAACAAAAATCCCGATACCGTATTGCGCACGGTCCGGGGTCGTTCAAAGGCAGGACAACGGGTTTTGATCCCGTGAATAGGGGTTCGAGTCCTCTCCCCGGAACAAATGACAAGCAGTCGAGCCACGAAGTGACAGCAACTCCAATGCCAACGGGCGGGGTCTGCGCCATCATCCTTGCTGCCGGCGAAGGCTCACGCATGAAGTCAGATTTGCCGAAGCCATTGCATGAAGTGTGTGGCACGTCAATGGTCATGCATGTTGTGCATTCGCTTGAAGCAATTCCACTTGTCGCAACTGTTGTTGTTGTCGGACATCGTGCGCCTGAAGTAACTGCACATGTGCGAGCAAATGCCCCCGACTGGGCACGCATTCAATTCGCAACACAACACGAACAGAACGGCACAGGCGATGCCGCAGCAGCTGGTCTAACGGGTTTGTCTGCAGATATCAGTTCAAATACTTCTTCAGTGTTGGTAATGCCTGGTGATACGCCGCTACTCACATCGCACACAATCAATCGACTCATTGCGGAACACACGTCGTCGAATAACGCAGCCACTGTTCTGACAGCGGTTCTCGATGACCCGACCGGTTACGGCCGCATCGTGCGTGATTCAGGTGCAAACGTTGTTGGCATTGTTGAGCACAGAGATGCTTCTCCAGACGAACTGAACATCCGTGAGATCAACACAGGCATCTACCTTTTCGATTTCGCATTGTTTGGTCCAGCCCTCAAAGGAATCGGCACCAATAACAGCCAAGCCGAGTACTACCTGACAGATGTCGTAGCGGTGCTGGCATCGGCTGGCCACTCCGTTGGGTCGGTAATTGCCCCAGCTTCAGAGACCGCAGGGGTCAATGACCCTCAGCAATTGGCAGAGGCCGAGCAAGAAATGCTCCGCCGAAACGCAGGCGTCTGATTCACCCAGATTGCGAAGATGCCCAAGCGGCCTGTGTGTTCTACCATTGGCACATATGAACGCGCGGTCGATGGAAAAAGTCACTACGAAGCGATTGTCGCTATTTACGGGTCGCACCCATCCAACGCTCGCACAAGAGGTCGCAGAACACCTCGGCATCACACTTGGCGACGCAAACGTTGTGCAGTTTGCAAACGGAGAACTTCGTCCGCGATTCAGCGACAGCATTCGCGGTGGCGATGTTTTCATCATGCAGTCGCATTTCGGAACTGATGCAGGTTCCATCAACGACTCCATCATGGAACAGCTCATCATGATTGATGCCGCACAACGCGCATCAGCAAAGCGCATTACTGCAGTGTGCCCGTTCTACGGTTATGCACGACAAGATCGCAAAGCAGAAGGTCGTGAACCTATTACTGCTCGCCTCATTGCGGATTTGTTCAAAGCAGCAGGCGCATCACGCATGGTGTCGCTTGACCTTCACAGCGGTCAGATTCAGGGTTTCTTCTCAGGCCCTGTTGATCACCTCACGGCTCTTCCAGTTCTCGAGCGTTACGTGCGCGAACATGCCCCACAAGATCTCGTCATCGTGTCGCCAGATGCTGGTCGCGTAAAAGTTGCAGAGCGTTTCGCACAGCACTTGTCAGATCTCAATGCAGACGTCGCTTTCATTAACAAGCGCCGGCCAAAAGGCACAACCAACGTTGCAATCGCAAAAGAAGTTATTGGTGATGTTGATGGCCGTCTCTGCATACTTACCGACGACATGATTGATACTGGCGGCACCATCGTGTCGGCAGCTGAATTGTTGCTCGAGCGCGGAGCAAAAGAAGTCTGGGCAATGGCAACTCACGGCGTCCTTTCAGACCCAGCCGTTGAACGCCTCTCAAAATCTCCCATCTCGCGAGTCGTCCTCACGAACACTTTGCCCCTGCCTGCTGAGAAGCAGTTTGACAAGGTGGAAGTGCTCTCGGTCGCAAAAATCATTGCTGACGCCCTTGCAGCGGTCTTTGATGAGACCAGCGTGTCAGAACTCTTCGACGGCGAAAACCAGTCCTAATTGGCCCTGGTGGGCTGAAATCCCCGCCATCAGCAGGTTTGCCCCTGTGGCAGTAGCCAGTTCAGGTCATAGACTCAGAAGCCGTGTCGAATACAGCAACTCTCTCAGCCGAAGCCGGTCGTGTAACCGGAAGCCCAGCATCGCGTCGTCTGCGCGCCGCCGATCGCATTCCTGGCATCCTCTATGGCCATGGCATGACACCAGTCGTTTTGTCTGTTGCTCGTCGTGACCTTCGTGTTGCACTGTCAGGCCCTGCTGGCCAAAACACAATCTTGACTCTCTCTGTTGACGGTTCGTCATACAACGCAGTTGTAAAAGAGATGCAGCGTCACCCAGTTCGTCGCAACGTCAGCCACGTCGACTTCGTACAGATCAACCTGTCAGAAGAAATCGTCATGCACGTTCCAGTTCACCTTTCTGGTGTTGCAAAGCAAGTTGTTGCTGCTGGTGGACTCGTAGACGCAGCTGTTGACTCAATCGAAGTTCGTACCACTCCTGCAAATGTTCCGAACGAAATCGTTATTGACATCACAGACCTCACACCTGAATCAGTCATTCACTTGGCAGACCTCAAGTTGCCTGCAGGAGTTGTAGCAGTTGGCGATCCAGACATGCTCATTGCAACAGTTCTGATGTCACGCGGTTCCACTGCTGATGCAGCAGCGGCAGCAGCCACTGGTGACGCAGCAACTGGCGAAGCAGCAGCCGAAACCAGCAACTAAGCCACGACTCTCGGGTCGTTTCTTACTGTCACATCATGTTGCGCCGATCGGCTCCCCGACAAGGCGACATGGAACGCACGCTTATTGTCGGTCTTGGCAATCCTGGCAAGAAATACGCGCGTACTCGTCACAATGTTGGCACTGACTCAATTGAAGTTCTTGCAAAGCGTCTCGGAGTCTCACTCAAAGTAGGCCGCGACCGTGCACAGATTGCTGAAACGCGCATTAGTGGCAAAGCGGTAGTTCTCGCGATTCCCACTACATACATGAATGATTCTGGCGAAGCGGTTGGCCCACTCGCACGTCGCTACAAGATTGATGACCCAGCAAACATCATTGTTGTTCACGACGAACTTGATCTTGAGCCAGGGGTTCTTCGACTCAAAGTTGGTGGCGGACTAGCCGGGCACAACGGGCTGAAATCAATTTCTGCACATCTGCACACTGATGATTATGTGCGAGTTCGAATCGGAGTGGGTAAGCCTTCATCAAAAGATGTCGGAGCCGACCATGTGTTGTCTTCTATTCCCGCAGCAGAACGTCGCATTCTTGATGTTGCAGTTGAAGTCTCTGTTGATGCAATTGAAAGCATCGTTTCTGGCGGAATTGCAGCTGCAATGCAGGACTTCAACGGACGGTGAGCGCTTCTTCTCCCTCTCCGCATCCACTTGGCACGCTCGCCACTCAGGTAGCTAACGAGCCAGGCATAGATGCAATCGCAGGTCAGCGCGATGCGGTACTTGCAGTTCCGGAAGTTGCGCGCGCAACAGTTCTTGCCGCTCTCATCAACAACACGACCCGTCGCCCCATTGTCATCGCAACTCCCACCGGGACAATGGCGCAATCAATTGCAGAAGATCTCGCCGCATTTCTCGGTTCCGACGCAATCGAGTTTTTCCCATCATGGGAAACACTCCCCTTCGAACGCGTAAGTCCAGCGGTTCTCACCATGGGTTCACGCATGCGCACCATGTGGCGAATGCGTCAGGGCAAGAATGCTCCGGCTGTCATCGTTGCAGGCACACGTGCCTTGCTGCAGAAGCTTGCGCCCGGATCAATAACGCTTGAGCCAATTCAGATTTCTGTTGGAAGCACAATAAATATTGACGCCTTGTGCGAGCAACTTGTTCATTGCGGATACCGCCGAGAGACAATTGTGGAGCATCGCGGTGAGTTTGCCCGTCGTGGTGCCATTGTTGACATTTTCCCAAGCACAGATGACGAACCAATCCGTGTCGACATGTGGGGCGACGATGTTGAACGACTTACACACTTCACTGTGTCTGATCAGCGCAGCACCGATGAAATTTCCTCAGTAGAAGTTTTCCCAGCGCGTGAATTGCTGTATGTCGACGGTGTACAAGATCGGGCACGCGAACTGATCGCTACAGAACCGTGGGGTCGTGAGCAATGGGAACGTTTGTCAGAAGGACAAATCTTTGACGGCATGGAAAGTTGGCTTCCATGGCTAACAGAAACTGATGATTTACTGACAGACCATCTTGGTGATGACGCATTAGTCATCATGGTGGAACCGAGACGAATGGGTGAACGAGCTCGTGACCTTCTTGCAGAAGAAGACGACCTTGCAAAAGCGTTAGCTGCGTCATGGGCGCGCGATGAGAACGTGTCCTTCCCACGACTACATGTTGAAGCCGAGCGCATATTTTCAACAAGTAACCGCACCCCAACTATCTCCCTTATTCCGACAGCAGAATCAGTTGATGGTCCGGCAGTTCCCGCTTCTGGCTGGGGACCCATCGTTCATGACCCGGCATCATTTGTTCGCCGCATCAACGAAATGCTTAGCGAAAAGTGGAGCATTGTCATAACGGCAGAGACTCAAGAATCAATTCCGCGGTTAGTCGACATGATGCGTGGGCACGGCATTGATTTCACTGCCACCAACGACGCGAAGAAGATCGCTACTCCCGGTGCTTGGGTCACATTTGCTCCGCAATCACGCGGTGCATCTCTTCCTAATTCTCGTGTCGCAATCATTTGTGAAGCTGATCTCAGTGGGCGTCGCCGCACGCGTTCATCGCGCCACACCAAAGCGCGATCATCTGGCACCGTGTTTGAAGACTTGCAGCCGGGCGGCTACGTGGTGCATGCACATCATGGTGTCGGCAAGTACGAAGGCATGGTCAAGCGTTCAATTGGTGGTGTCGAACGTGACTACTTGCTCATTGCGTACAAGGGCGGCGACAAGCTGTACGTGCCGACAGAACAGATAGGCGTCATTCGTCAATATGTTGGCGGAGAAGCGCCAACGTTGCACCGCATGGGCGGTTCAGACTTTGCTCGTGCCAAGTCTCGAGTGCGCTCTGCTGTTCGTGAAGTGGCACAAGAATTGGTGCTGCTGTATCAGCGCCGCGTTACTGCGGTCGGCCATGCATTTCCCCCTGACACACCATGGCAATCAGAGATGGAAAATTCTTTCCCTTTCATTGAAACACCTGATCAGTTAGACGCCATTGCCGCAATAAAGACAGACATGGAAAGCGAAGTACCAATGGATCGCCTGCTGTGCGGCGATGTTGGCTTCGGAAAAACAGAAGTTGCTGTACGTGCAACATTCAAAGCAATTCAAGACGGCAAACAAGTTGCAGTACTAGTGCCAACCACTCTTCTTGCTACACAGCACGGCAACACATTTTCAGAACGATTTGCTGGTTACCCCATCAAGGTTGAAGTGCTCTCGCGTTTCCTCACAAATGCTGAAGCAAAGAAAGTTATTGCCGGTTTGAAGTCTGGCGACATCGATTGCGTTATCGGAACACACCGCCTTTTGCAGGAAAGCATTGAATTCAAGAACCTCGGACTTCTTGTGGTCGACGAAGAACAACGTTTCGGTGTTCAACACAAAGAAGCTATGAAACGCATGAAAACAAACGTGGACGTTCTGTCAATGTCTGCAACCCCAATTCCGCGCACCCTCGAAATGAGCCTTGTAGGAATTCGCGATTTGTCTTTGCTGCAAACACCACCTGCAGACCGTCAGCCGATTCTTACTTTTGTGGGAGAACAAAGCGAGCAAGTAGCAATCGAAGCAATTCGTCGTGAACTGCTGCGCGAAGGCCAGGTATTCTGGGTTCATAACCGAGTGCAATCGATTGAAGAACGTGCAGCAGAGATTCGTGAATGGGTTCCGGAAGCGCGCGTTGCAGTTGCGCACGGACAAATGGACGAAGGCACGCTTGAACAAATTGTTCTTGATTTCTGGGAAGGCAACTTCGATGTGTTGGTCTGCACCACCATTATTGAAAGCGGCATCGACATGCCAACCGTTAACACTCTTGTAGTGGAACGAGCAGACCTCCTTGGTCTTGGCCAAATGCACCAGTTGCGTGGACGTGTTGGGCGCAGCGGGCATCGCGCGTACGCATATCTCTTTCATCCACGAGACAAAGTGCTCTCGCACGAGGCGTATGAACGCCTGCGCACCATTGGTGAATCAACTGATTTGGGAAGCGGATTCAAAATCGCAATGCGTGACTTAGAGATTCGTGGTGCGGGCAACCTTCTCGGAGAATCACAAAGCGGACATATCGCTGCTGTGGGTTATGACTTGTACTGCCAACTTGTTACAGAAGCAGTTTCTGAAATGAAGGGTGAATCAGTCGCAGACGAAGTTGAAATCAAAGTGGACATCACCATGGACGCCCATCTTCCTGATGATTATGTTCCCAGCCAAGACCTGCGCCTTGAGGCGTACCGCCGCCTCGCAACAGTTCGCACCTCTGAAGAATTGGCAGATATTGAAACCGAATGGCGCGACCGTTTCGGACTATTACCAGAACCAGCACAAGCTCTCATTTCGGTTGGGGCACTGCGCGTCGAGTGCCTACGTCTCGGAATCACAGAAATCGTGACCAACGGAAACACCATCCGTATTTCTCCTGTAAAGCTGCGCGCCAGCCAGACCATGACTTTGCGTCGCCTTGCATCCGTTGCCGTCTACAAAGACGAGCCTGGCTTCATTTCTCTGCCTATTTCTCGAGGGGCAAACCCTGCCGTGACGGTCATCGCGCTACTACAAGGCCTTTTTGACCCCTCAGACGACTAAGGTTTCTCTGTGATTAAGAGCCCCCGTACTTCCCGTTTCGCCGCTGCACTTGCAGCCACTTGTCTTCTCGGCCTCACTGCCTGTGGCAGCGTGTCGTCATCGTCCGATGCATTCAGCGTCAATGGCACTGGGTACGCAGAAGAAGACTTCAACAAGTTGTCAGACGTTCTGATGTCAGCCGGACAATTCACTGCCATCAACGGCAAAATCAAAGCCGAAGACGCAATTGTCGTATTGCGCACTCTCATCCGCTACGAAGCATTTCTTCAATTCATAATTGACAACGACGTGAAAATTCTTGAGGCCGACAAGACTGAAGTTCTGAAGAATGCCAATGCAGACGAGAAGTTCCCGACGTATCCAAAAGAACTTCAAGATGCATTAGTCAACTTCAACATTGCTGATGTCACTTTGCGGAAAATGACTCCGCCAGCAATCGACAAGATTGAAAAACTGTATTCAGATTCTCCTGCATCTGCCGGAGTACTTTGCCTCAGTCACATTCTGGTCAAAACTGAAGCCGAAGCAAATGAAGTCCTTGCAGACTTGAAGGCCGGAACCAAGTTCGCAGACGAAGCAGCAAAGAAATCCATCGAGCCAGGTGCAGATAAATCAGGTGGCTCATTGGCCAATGGCGATCAGCCATGTCAAGCACTCGCAAACTTGCAAACTTCTTTCGATAAAGACTTCATGATTGGCGCAGTTGCTGCAAAGCCAGGCGTTGCCACAGGGCCAATTAAGAGTTCATTTGGATACCACATCATTCTGAGTGCTCCATTTGCTGAGGTGAAAGATTCTGTCGCAACTGTTGTTGCCGAGAATCCTGGCGCAACTCTTCTTGCCGGCTACATGTCTCAAGCTGACATCAAAGTCAATTCCACATACGGAGTTTGGAACGGCGCAACCGCCACCATTAGCTAATGCCACGCATCGTTGTCGTCGGTCTCGGGCCAGGTAATCAAGGCCTCATCACTGCTGACACGCTTGCTGCAATTAGTTCTATTCCAGTGCGTTTCCTACGCACTATTCATCACCCATCTGCACATTTAGTCGCTGAGGCAACGTCCTTCGACCATCTGTACGACAGTGCCCCATCATTCGATGATGTGTATCGCAATATTGCACTCACGTTGGTCGAAGCGGCCACGGCAAACGGCGAAGTGCTGTACGCAGTTCCAGGCTCACCAACTGTGCTTGAAAAGTCGGTTGCTCATTTGCGAGCACGTGACGATATTGAACTTGTCATTCTTCCCGCAGTTTCATTCTTGGAAGATGTATGGAGAGCGCTGAACATTGACCCCATCGAAGCTGGCGTCAGACTCATCGATGGCCATGTATTTGCTGAAGCCGCTGCGGGAATTTCAGGGCCAATGCTTGTGGCCCACACGCATGCCAATTGGGTGTTGTCAGATATCAAATTGTCTATTGATGACCCAGACCCGCACACCAAAGTCATCTTGCTTCACCATCTCGGGCTACCGGACGAGCAAATTGCCCACACAACGTGGAGCAACATGGACAGAACTCTTGAAGCTGACCATCTCACTTCTATGTACATTCCGCATTTAGGTACACCAGTCGCACACGAACTCGCGCAGTTTCACGAACTGGCGCGCACATTGCGAAAAGAATGCCCATGGGATGCCGAGCAAACGCATCAATCATTAGTGCGCTATCTCATTGAAGAGACCTACGAAGTTGTTGATGCAATCTCTCGTTTGACTGAAGATGATCCGTCAACCGATGTTGACCTCATCGAAGAACTAGGCGATTTGTTGTACCAAGTGGAATTTCACGCCGCAATTGCTGAAGAGCAAGGCCGATTCACAATGGCTGATGTTGCACGCACAGTTCATGACAAATTGGTGTCACGACATCCTCATGTTTTCTCTGATGTTGTTGTTTCATCCTCTGAAGATGTTGAGAACAATTGGGAAGCGATAAAGAAGGCGGAAAAGCCAGAACGTTCCGGGCCTTTCGATGGCGTTGTTGAAGCTGCGCCTGCGTTGTCATTTGCTACCAAGGTGCAGCAACGCGCGTCTCGGGTTGGTTTTGATTGGGCTAATTCAGATGGGCCATTGGAAAAGGTCGCTGAGGAACTGCAAGAGGTGCATAACGCCATTGCTATCGGTGACCCAGAGTCCACCATGGTGGAAGTGGGCGATCTCTTTTTTGCTGTTGTCAATGTGGCCCGGCATCTCGATATTGACCCTGAAAGCGCTTTGCGTTCAGCGGTCTTTAAGTTTCGTGCACGGGTTGAAGGTGTCACCCTCCTAGCGGCCAGTCAAGGTCTCGAAATGGCATCTTTGTCTGCTTCTGAGCTAGACGAACTGTGGGAAGTGGTCAAGTCCCACCCAACTCACTAGCGTTCTAGGCATGAGTGAAATCGTCGAAGTAGTCGGCCGCGAAGTTTTAGATTCTCGCGGTAACCCAACAGTCGAAGTAGAAGTAGTCCTTGACAGTGGCGCAACCGGACGCGCCATCGTTCCTTCAGGTGCTTCAACAGGCGAATACGAAGCCGTGGAACTACGTGACGGTGGTTCGCGCTACTTAGGTAAAGGTGTTTTGCGCGCCGTTGAAAATGTCAACAACCTTGTTGCTCCAGTTGTAATTGGGATGGACGCAACAAATCAGCGTGCCCTCGACAATGCACTGATTGAACTTGACGGAACTGAGAACAAATCGCGCCTCGGCGCAAACGCAATGCTCGGAGTCAGCTTGTCTGTCGCCCACGCCGCAGCAAGCGAACTCGAACTTCCTTTGTATCGGGCCATCGGTGGCCCACACGCACACGTACTGCCTGTCCCAATGATGAATGTCATCAACGGTGGCGCCCATGCAGACAACAACGTCGACCTTCAAGAGTTCATGATTATGCCGGTTGGTGCACCAAGTTTCCGCGAAGCAGTTCGTTGGGGTGTCGAGACCTACCACACTCTGAAAAAGGTTCTTGCTGATCGCGGTCTGTCAACAGCCGTTGGCGACGAGGGTGGGTTTGCCCCAAACTTGTCAAGTAATGAAGCAGCAGTTGCAATTCTTGTAGAGGCAATTGAAAAGGCCGGGTACACACCAGGTAAAGACATTGCAATCGCTCTCGACCCCGCCATGAGCGAGCTGTACCGTGACGGCGCATATCACCTCAAGGGTGAAGGCAAAGTTCTGTCCGCACCAGAAATGGTTGAGTGGTGGACATCACTTGTTGATCGCTACCCCATCGTCAGCATTGAAGATGGCATGGCAGAAAACGATTGGAGCGGCTGGGCACAGATGACCGCTGCTCTCGGTTCACGTATTCAATTAGTTGGTGACGACTTGTTCGTTACAAACACACGTCGCCTACAAATGGGTATTGATCAGTCTGTTGCAAACAGCGTTCTCATCAAGGTCAACCAAATTGGAACTCTTAGCGAAACTCTGGACACAGTTGAATTGGCAACACGCCATTCATACACAAGCGTCATGAGCCATCGCAGTGGAGAAACCGAAGATTCAACAATTGCTGATCTTGCAGTTGCTACGAATTGCGGCCAAATCAAAACTGGTGCACCAGCACGAAGCGACCGTGTGGCTAAGTACAACCAACTTCTACGAATTGAAGAAATGCTCGGCGACACAGCCCGCTTTCGCGGACGCAGTGCCCTTGCGCCTCTGAAGTAACGAACATCTGTTCGTGTGCCACGGTTAGCCCCGTGTTACACGCCACAATAGAGACGTGGCTCCACGATTCTTGAACCCCCTCTCTCGCCTGCGATCACGCACGCGCGATGTCACAAGTTCACTCGTACGCCCTACCCCACTCGATCAGCGCCTCATCTCTAGTCCAATTACTCGCTGGATTGCCCGGTTGGCTCTGGCAACCGTGGTCGTTGCTGGTGGCACCTCATTGTTCTTCTTCCCGTTAATGGACTTCGTGACGCAACGCTCAGCGATTGCTGAAAAGAACTCAGAATTCGCTGCGCTTGCTGATGCAAACGAGCAGTTGCAGACCGAAGTCAACGAACTTCAAACCCCAGAAGGCATCCGCAATGCTGCACGAGCCCAGTTGGGTTATGTCTTGCCAGGCGAGCAGCGCCTCTCCCTTGTCCCGATGCCGAAACTGCCAACCGACCTGCCACCCACATGGCCATACACATTGATTACTGACATCTTGGCCGTACGCAATGCCGACAGCGGTACCCCGTCTTCTCCTCTTGCGCCCCTAGCCCCGTAAGGGCCGGAATCGCAACGGCTCCATGCGAGCCCACCCAATTCCACTAGGTAGTGTTCCTTTTACTGTCTTAACGACCACGGGGGTTTTGAAATGGCTGGAAGCATTCTTGGAAATCGGGTTCTTCGTAAAGAAGATCCAAAATTTCTTACAACAGGCGGCGTGTACGTCGATGACTTACTAGATGAACCAGCGCTTCACGGTGCACTGCATGTCACGTATGTTCGCAGCACTGTCGCACACGGCAACATCACATCAATTGATACTTCAGATGCAGTTTCAATGCCAGGAATTGTCGCGGTGTTCACAGGCAAAGACCTCGGGCTTGAATTCGTGCCATCTGCATACAACCCCGCAGCTACACGCACACTTCTTGCAACCGACAAAGTGCGTTTTGTTGGTGAACCAGTTGTAGCCATTGTTAGCGAAACCCGCGAAGAGGGCGAAGACGCAATCGATGCAGTCATCATTGACTACGACGTGCTTCCTGCGCTTATTGATCTTGAAGAAGCAATGGCCAGCACAACTTTGTTGTACGAGGCATGCGGAAGCAACGTCGTGTTCGACTCAATGGTCCTCGGATTGCCAGACAACACTGGTGATGCGTACTTTGCTGACTGTGAAGTTGTAGCCAAAGGTCGCTTCATTAACCAGCGCGTTGCGCCATGCCCACTCGAAGTTCGAGGTGCTGCTGCAGCGTGGGGCAAAGATGGTCGTCTCACACAATGGCTCTCTACTCAGCACGCACAAGGTGCAGTTGCACCACTTGCAGCTACTAACGGCGTTGATCCGAGCATGGTTCATGTCAAGACTCCAGATGTTGGTGGCGGTTTCGGTGCAAAGATCGGTGCATACCCTGAAGAACTCTTGCTGGGCGTCATTGC
Organism: Ilumatobacteraceae bacterium; assembly: GCA_030729045.1. Classification (GTDB taxonomy): domain Bacteria; phylum Actinomycetota; class Acidimicrobiia; order Acidimicrobiales; family Ilumatobacteraceae; genus UBA2093. Next base: position 33,496 of record JANQYF010000034.1, on the reverse strand, counting down.
AAAGCGTGTCGGCACTCCAGTTCGTTGGCGTGAAACTCGCAGTGAGTCAATGGTTGGTCTTGGTCATGGCCGTGCGCAATTGCAGTACGTCACCATTGGTGGAAAGCGCGACGGCACAGTTACTCACTACCAATTCTGGGCAATTCAAGACTCAGGCTCATGGGTTGACATGGGAACCATCCTTGCTCCATTCATGACGCGCCCAATGTCGTCTGGTGTGTATGCCATTCCAAATATTGAATGCCGCACAACATCGGTTGTTACAAATACAACACCGACAGTTGCGTATCGTGGTGCCGGACGACCAGAGGCAACAGCAGCTATCGAACGCGCAATGGATATCTTCGCTCTTGAAGTTGGCATGGATGCAGTTGAAGTTCGTCGCAAGAACCTCATTCCGAAGTTCCTCTCACCGCACACAACAGTTATCGGTCAGACCTACGACGTTGGCGACTATGAGACCTCATTGAATAAGGTCCTTGAAGCTGCTGATTACAAGGGTTGGCGTGCAAAGCAGAAAGCAGCTCGCGATAGCGGTGCAGCAAAGCAAATCGGCATCGGCGTCAGTGTCTATGTTGAGATCACCGGTGGCGTTGGCAATGGCGAATCTGCAAAAGTCGAAATTCAAGACAACGGACACGCTCTTATTTACACCGGTACCTCGCCGCACGGACAAGGTCACGCAACATCTTGGGCAATGCTTGCCAATGAACAAACTGGTATCCCCATTGAAAACATTGAATTGGTATGGGGCGACACAGACCTAGTACCAATCGGTACCGGGACCATGGGATCACGTTCATTGCAACAGGGCGGTAACGCCGTGTTCGCAGTAGCTGCCGAATTGGTGAACAAGGCAAAGTCGGTTGCTGCTCGTTTGCTTGAGGCAAGCGAAGAAGACATCGTTCTCGACAAAGATTCCGGAAGTTTCCACGTTGCAGGTACTCCAGCAGTTGCAAAGACTTGGGCAGAACTTGCACTTGCCGAAAAGCAATCAGGCGGACTTGTTCATTCTGATGTCATCAATGTTTCTGGCGCTACGTTCCCATTCGGTGCACACGTTGCAGTTGTAGAAGTTGATGTTGAAACAGGCAAAGTTACGCACATTGCTCACACCGCATGTGACGATGCAGGAAAAGTACTGAACCCAATGTTGCTTGAAGGTCAAATTCACGGCGGTGTTGCACAAGGTGCCGCACAAGCGCTTCTTGAAGAAGTGTCGTATGACCCAGATGGCAACCCCATCACTTCAAACCTCGCGGATTATGCATTCATCTCGGCTGCAGAACTCCCAAGCGTCACTGTTGTACACATGGAAACACCAACTCCTGTCAACTTGATTGGCGCAAAGGGAATCGGCGAATCCGGCACCATCGGTGCCACGCCGGCAGTGCAGTCAGCAGTTGTTGATGCTGTATCTCATTTCGGTGTCAAGCACATCGACATGCCAACCACCGCTGAAAAGGTGTGGGCTGCAATTCAGTCTGCACGATAACCAACTACTACTCACACAGAACTACACACAAAGGAAGCCAACATGAAGGTCACAATTACCGTCAACGGAACCACACACGAAAGTGATGTTGAACCACGCACCCTGCTCGTTCAGTACGTGCGCGAATCACTTGGCCTTACCGGCACCAACATTGGTTGCGACACCTCTAGTTGTGGCGCTTGCTCATTGCACCTCAATGGCGAATCAGTAAAGAGCTGCACCGTCCTTGCCGTTCAGGCAGACGGTGGCTCAGTCACAACCATTGAAGGACTCGCCAAAGACGGCGTCATGCACCCAATGCAGCAAGCATTCATGGAGAACCATGGTTTGCAGTGCGGTTATTGCACACCTGGCATGGTCATGGCAGCGATTGGCCTTTTGAACGAGAATCCATCTCCGACAGAAGAGCAAGTTCGAATTGGTCTTGAAGGCAACCTGTGCCGCTGCACCGGTTATCACAACATCGTCAAGTCGGTGCTCGCATGCGCCAACAACAAGTAAGTCGGAGACACTCATGATTCCTGCACCATTCGATTACAAGCGCGCATCATCTGCCGCTGAAGCAATCTCGCTTGTCGGCGAGTACGGCGAAGACGCAAAGTTCCTCGCAGGTGGCCACAGCTTGTTGCCACTGATGAAGTTACGCCTCGCTCAACCAGCAGTGCTTATTGACATTGCTCGTATTGAAGACTTGTCATACATCCGTGATGCGGGCAACCACATCGCAATTGGCGCAATGACTCGCCACATGGATGTTGAGAAATCACCAATCCTTGCCGAGCATGTTCCCCTGTTGGCATTTGCAGCAAGCCATGTAGGTGATCCGCAGGTGCGCCATCGCGGCACCATCGGTGGTTCCATTGCACACGCAGACTCAGCTTCTGACTTGCCTGCAACAACATTGGCACTTGGTGCCACATATGTTGTGCAAGGCCCGAACGGCACACGTGAAATTGCAGCTGCAGATTTCTATGTTGGTTTCCTTGAATCAGCACTTGCTCCTGACGAAATGCTCACAGAGATTCGCGTTCCAAAAATGAACGGCGCAACATGGGGATTTCAGAAGTTCAACCGTCGTGCTCAGGACTGGGCAATTGTCGGTGTAGCTGCATGGAAGCGCGGCACAGAATCCGGTGTTGGCCTTGTCAACATGGGATCAGTTCCCATTTTGGCAACAAGTGTTGCGAAAGCAATTGCAGGTGGAGCAAGCGTCAGCGATGCAGCAAAACTTGCGGGCGCAGAAGCAGAACCGCAATCAGACCTCAATGCAAGCGCGGAGTACCGCGTTCACCTCGCAGAGGTTTTGGTGCGCCGAGCACTCGAGTCAACCAGCAAATAGTTCACACGGATAACCCGTGGAGAGTGCTAACTCTCGAACTGAATAACGGCCCGAGTGGCCACATATGGCGCGAATATTTCAGCTCGAATTCTGTTGTGTTCATCAGCGGTGTCATATGCATGCCATGCCGCAACATCTTCAAATACTGCTGACACTGCAAAGTCGGCTGCAGTTGATGTGTGCCCAGCATTCGGGCCGCAGTTGTATGAGATAAGACCATCAAGAGTTGCTGCGTACTTACGTAATTCGTTAGCAGCAATTGCTGGGTGTCCGGCAGGAACTTTGTCGTTCCATGTGAATAACACGATGTGATGAAGCATGAAATGAACCTATAACAATCCGGCGTATGAACCGCCATCAACGTGCAACTGCACACCAGTCATGAACTTGGCTGAGTCGCTGCACATGAAAGCACCAATGCGACCAAAGTCATCAGCGTCTCCTATAAAGCCAGCAGGAATACCCATTACTTTTGCATCTGGGTTTGCTCCGTACAGATGCGTGATGCGATCAGTGGCATGAGTACCTGGCTGAATGGAATTAACAGTGACTCCGTCGCCTGCAACTTCACGAGCGAGAGTCTTGAGGAACCCTGTTACTCCGGCACGAGCAGTGTTCGACAAAATCAAGTTGTTCATTGGCTGACGTACTGCAACCGATGTAATTGCAAGTACGCGACCCCACTTGCGTTCACGCATCGGCGGCACTGCCACCTGACACATAGCAACAACACTGAGTAAGTTCTTTTGCAGCGCCTCTAAATACTGCGATTCAGCGGTCTGGGCAAAGCCGCCAGGAGGCGGCCCCCCACCATTCGCAACAAGGATGTCAATTGATCCGAGCATTGCAATTGCGCGTTCTGCAAACTCACGTCCACCAACATCGGTAGAAACGTCACACACAAAACCAATGGCACCATGTCCAATTTCACTGAGAGCCTTTTCTAAGCGATTCTCGTCACGACCACATACAACGACACGAACCCCGTCCGCAGCGAGCGCCTTGGCGGTGCCAAGGCCCAATCCAGCAGTTCCAGCTGCAATCGCAGCTGTTTTTCCAGTTAGTCCAAGATCCATACACCCACAGTAACCATGCAGCTCAGGTAGCCTGACTGTCACAAGGTGGTGAAACCATGGACGAGCGTCATCTCGACGCGATCGCCGACGCAGATACATATCCCTACTGGTATGAAGACGTAGACGAACCCGATTCGAACCCAACCCTGGTCCGCACCGAAAGCTGCGACCTCTGCATTATTGGCGGTGGCTACACAGGCCTCTGGACTGCCATCCTGGCTAAAGAACGCGACCCATCACGTGATGTCATTCTGATTGAGGCGCATGAAGTGGGTTCTGCTGCCAGCGGACGAAACGGTGGCTTTGTTGATTCATCGTTAACGCACGGCATTGCAAATGCGCAAGCACGATTCCCAGATGAAGTATCTGTACTTGAAGAACTTGGCCTGAAGAATCTCAATGACATTGAAGCTGCGGTCAAGAAATACAACATTGATTGCGATTGGGAGCGCACAGGTGCAATTGATGTTGCGATGACAACTCACCCAACGTCGTATCTTGATGAACTACGCGACGATTACGCACAACTTCGCAAATTAGGGCAAAAAGTTACATGGCTAGATCGCGACGCAATGCAAGAACAAGTCCACTCACCGCTGTACACAGGTGGCTTGTGGCGACATGACACCGCAGCACTGATTGACCCTGCACGTTTGGTGTGGGGCTTAAAGGCAACAGCCGAATCATTGGGTGTGCGTATCTACGAAGATTCAAAGGCTTTGTCAATGGAAAAGGACGGAGTAGGTGTGCTTGTCACCACTCCACTTGGTCGTATTCGTGCAGGCAAGGTTGCACTTGCCACAAATGCATTCAAACCGGTACTCAAGCGTCTTAGTAATTATGTAGCACCGGTCTATGACTACTGCATGGTTACAGAACCACTGACGCAATCACAGCTTGACTCCATCGGATGGAAGGGCCGTCAAGGTCTGAGTGACATTCCAAACCAGTTTCATTACTACCGACTGACTGAAGACAATCGCATCTTGTGGGGCGGATACGACGCGGTGTATTTCTTCGCAGGAAAAGTGCGCCAAGAAAATGAATCACGTCCAGAATCATGGGCCATGTTGTCACAGCATTTCTTTGAAACATTTCCTCAACTTGAAGGCGTGCGCTTTTCTCATATGTGGGGTGGCGTCATTGACACGTGCAGTCGTTACTGCGTGTTCTGGGGTAAAGCAATGGGCGGTCGCGTGTCATACGCGCTTGGTTACACCGGCTTGGGCGTTGCAGCGTCTCGATTCGGCGCTGAAGTCATGCTTGACCTCATTGATGGTCGTCGCACTCGAGCAACAGCAACTGAATTCGTACGCACAAAGCCTGTGCCGTTTCCTCCAGAGCCATTTCGATTCATTGGTATTCAAGCCACTCGGTGGTCTCTTGATCATGAAGACAAGACCGGAACACGCAATACATGGCTGCGCACCCTTGACCGATTCGGTCTCGGATGGGACTCATAGGGCTTTATCCCCTACGCTCTATACGTGTCATACGAGCCGAAAACCACTCAAGAAGTCGCTGATGGGCTTGCCGCACACGGATACCTAGCTGACGAAGGTCTTGTCACTGCTGTCTTTCTTGCTCTCACACTGCACCGCCCCCTTTTTCTTGAGGGCGAAGCGGGCGTTGGCAAAACCGAACTAGCAAAAAGCATCGCTCGTTGGCAGAACGCTGAACTGATTCGTTTGCAATGTTACGAAGGTATTGATGCAGCACAAGCTGTGTACGACTGGGATTATTCGCGCCAGTTGTTGCACCTACGCGCAGCCGAAGCATCTGGTGAAGCAGCACAATCCGGAACTGCAGAACTAGAAGGTCAACTGTATGACGAACGGTTTTTACTGAAGCGCGCACTGCTTCGCGCAATTGACTACGGACACACCACTCCACCTGTATTGCTGATCGATGAAATCGACCGTGCCGATGACGAGTTCGAGGCATACCTATTAGAAGTGTTGTCAGATTTTCAAGTAACAGTTCCTGAAATCGGAACCTTTCGTACAGACAACCCACCCATCGTGATTCTCACATCAAACCGCACCCGCGATGTTCACGACGCACTGAAGCGCCGTTGTTTGTACCACTGGGTTGAACACCCTTCGTTTGATCGCGAAGTCGAAATTGTACGTATGCGTGTTCCAGAAGCAAGCGAAGTTCTTGCACGTCAAGTTGCTGGCGCAGTCGAAGCATTGCGCGCTATCAACTTGTACAAACCACCTGGGGTGGCAGAAACAATTGACTGGGCAGCAGCACTCGGCCGACTTGGCATCACGGAAATTGATGAAACAGTTCTCGACCGTACTCTCGGCACGGTGCTGAAATATCGCGAAGATCACAGTCGCGTGCGCGATCACGGAATCGCTGGCGTTGTACAACAGGCATTCGACCGTGGCCTCCTTCACGGTTGAGTCAAACCCAGACCGACTCGCAGTCGGATTCGCGCGCATTCTTCGCCGTCTCGATATTGCAACACCACTTGATTCTGTTCTCACGTTCATCAACGCATTGTCGTTAGTCGGCATCGAAGACCGTAATTCTGTGTACTGGGCTGGCCGCACCACTTTGGTACGACGCCCTGAAGATATTGCAATGTATGACAAAGCTTTCAACGTTTTCTGGGAACATCGTGAATCTGTAGTAGCCGACGACGACGAACAGCTAAAGGTCACCCTTGCGTTGGACACTGAAGACGAAGGCAGTGCAGACGGAAATGCAGATGCATCAGATGAGCCCACCATCACGCTTCGATTTTCTGGTGTTGAGACATTGCGTGACAAAGACTTTGCTGAATATTCAAATGACGAGATGAACCAAGCACAGCAATTCATGCAATCACTGCGCATGGCTGGTCCTCCTCGCCCATCACTGCGCATGAAACCAACACGCTCACGGGGCAAGCGCCCTGACATGCGTGCAACAGTTCGGGCGTCTCTTGCCGCAAGTGGCGAGCCAATGCGACGCCATTGGGTGGAAAAGGGCGACAAGCCACGACGCATTGTGTTTCTTCTCGACATCAGTGGCTCGATGGAGCCATATGCGCGTGCACTTGTTCGGTTCGTACATGCAGGCGTCGCGGGCCGCCAGCGTGTTGAGGCCTTCACATTAGGCACTCGGCTTACGCGCATTACTCGAGAACTTTCTTCAAAAGATCCTGATCGTGCACTGCGCGCAGCTGGTGAGAATGTTCGTGACTGGAGCGGCGGAACGCGCCTCGGCGAGACATTGCGTTTGTTCAATAATGAATGGGGCGTTCGCGGCATGGCCCGTGGCGCAATTGTTGTTGTCTTGTCAGATGGTTGGGATCGTGGAGACCCCATCGTGCTAGCAGAACAGATGGAACGGCTTCATCGTGTGTCATTTCGCATGGTGTGGGTGAACCCTCTGAAGGTAACGCCGGGATACGCCCCTCTTGCCAGAGGAATGGCTGCTGCTCTGCCGTATGTTGATGACTTCGTGGAGGGACATTCTCTTGATGCCCTCGAGCAACTCACTAAGGTCATTAATCATGCGTGAACTTCTTACTGACATTGATCGCTGGCAAACAGACGGCAAAAGAGTGGCCATCGCACGTGTTGTTGACATTGAAGGCTCTGGCCCACGTGGCGCAGGCGCAGCAATGGCTGTCAACCAAGACGGTGAAGTTAGTGGCTCTGTCAGTGGTGGATGCGTGGAAAGCGCTGTTGTCTCAGAGGCGTTGGCAATTCTGTCTGGTGAACAGCCAAGCCGTGTTGTTACGTTCGGCTATTCAGATGACGAAGCATTCGCTGTCGGCCTCACATGCGGCGGCATCATCCACCTCTTCATTCAGCCACTCGAATGGTGACCATGAATTCATACCAAACTTTTTCTGCGCATGTTCGTGACAATTCACCCGTTGCGTTAGTCACGGTTATTGAAGGCCCTCACGTTGGCGCAACAATGGTTGTTACCCCAGCAGGAATAGTTGGTGGATCACTCGGCAATGCAGACATTGACCGAATCGTGGCACGTGATGCACTTGGCGAACTGGAAGCAGGACGCACGTCGGTTCGTCATTACGGACCACACGGTGAATCAACACCAGAAGACCTTATTGATACTGAAACAGTGCGCATCTTCGTCGAGAGTTTTTCACCACCGCCACTTATGTGGATCTTCGGTGCAGTTGATTTCACCGCTGCACTCGCCCGCGTTGCAAAAGTTCTTGGCTACCACGTCACCGTGTGTGATGCACGCGAAGTGTTTGCAACACGTCGTCGTTTTCCGATGGCCGATGAAGTCAAAGTCACATGGCCAACACCGATGTTCACAGAAAATGGGCACCGCCTTTCGTCTCGTGATGCCGTGTGTATTTTGACGCACGACCCAAAGTTTGATGTGCCAGCAATTCAAGGGGCACTTGCAACATCTGCCGGATACATCGGAGTTATGGGTAGCCGCAAAACCCACGCAAAGCGTCTTGAACGCATGGCTGAGGTCGGAATCACTAGTGCAGCTGATCTAGCCCGTATTCATTCACCAATTGGCTTAGACCTTGGTGGCCGTACACCTGAAGAAACAGCTATTTCAATCGTGGGCGAAATTATCGCAACTCGCACAGGGCGTAATGCTTCGCCTCTTGGCGCCAGCGATGGCGCAATTCACTAACCGCTATAGGCGGAACGTTGCAATATTGCTTGGGTTGGTCCACACAACTCGTGCTGCTTGTTCAGTAGACATGATTTTGAATTTCACAAACTTACCACCAAACGGTGCATGAATCATTGCAAGCCCCGTACCCAGATACATCTGTACATGGGTTCCCTCGCCGGTGATATCTCCTGCTATCGCATCTTCGCGTTCAACACGCATACGACGATCAAGTTGTGACACTGCTTGGCGAGGCATGTCAACGCCAGCCGTTCGCCATGCAAACCACAGAAGCCCTGAACAATCCATCTTCACGTACGAGTCTTCTTTGCCTTCGACGTACCGAACACCTAGTTGTGTGAGCGCCGACAACACCGCTATCTGATGATCACGTGGCGCACGTGACCATGCCCTGTTCAAATCATTCAGGTCTAGTGCCAGACGTTTAGCAACACCATTCGAGACAACACGGCGCAACTCCAAATATGAGGGGTCTTCTTTATTCTCTGTTCGCATTATGAGACTTAAGGCTCGAATAGCATCAATAGAAATCTGAGGGCGTTGACGGATACGTTCGCCAGGCATTTGCAATCGACGTGATGAAGCATCTTTGCCTGAATTTCCCGCCGCACTGACCGGCCCGACATGCAGAGAAGCACTAAGAATGCCTATTGCGGCTACCCCGCGCAGAAATGTGCCAACCCGAATCATTTAGGGCAGGCTATTACGAATGGAACCAAGTCACAGCACCGCCCTCGGGGTCCTTTTGGCTGCTGGCTCTGGCACTCGCTTTTTTGGTTCTCAACATAAATTGTTGGCACACATTGATGGACAAACAATCTTCTCGCGTTCACTCAACGCAATGGCCGGCTCGCACCTAGATGGATTCATTGTCGTCTCCGGTGCTCTCGACCTCGATGGCCAGATCGGCGATATTGAGGAAGTTCATAATCCGGATTGGAAAACAGGTCAACGCAGTTCCGTAATCACAGCAATTAATTTTGCTCGCAACCACGGCTACGACGCCATTGTTGTCGGACTAGCCGACCAACCATTTCTCACATCGGAGGCGTGGACAAATGTTGCATCCTCAATGTCCCCCATTGCGATTGCCACATACAACGGAACACGCGGCAACCCCGTTCGACTTCATTCCAGCGTGTGGGAGACATTTGAAGACCTCGAATCAGACCCAGATGCTGGGGCACGAAGTCTCATTCACCTGCATCCTGAACTCGTTCGGGAAGTAGCCTGTGAAGGCAATTCAGCAGATATCGACACCACAGAGGATCTCGACACATGGACCTAAATCATCAATTCACTGTTGCAGTTCCCGTGGAAGATGCATGGCGCATCCTTACTGACGTCGAGCGCATTGCACCCTGCCTCCCTGGTGCCCAACTGCAAGAAATCGAAGGCGAAACATACCGCGGAGTAGTCAAAGTCAAAGTCGGACCCATTCAGGCACAGTTCAAAGGTCAGGCAAGTTTTATCGAACGCGACGACACTACCCACAAAGTAGTGCTCAAGGGCGAAGGTCGTGACACCACAGGCAAAGGAAACGCCGCAGCAGTTATCACCGCTGAGATGACAGCAGTTGACGCAAACAACACCGCTGTCACTGTCAACACAGATCTATCTGTCACCGGAAAAGTTGCACAGTTTGGTCGTGGCGCAATGGCAGACATCAGCGACAAATTGTTGGCGCAGTTTGTTGTCAACTTGAATGCTCTTATTGCAGAACAACCTGCAACAACAGCGCCAGTTGCTACAGAAACAGCACCAACCGACGGTGTTCGCACCATCGAAAGCGCAGAAGTTGCACCACTCGACCTTCTCAGTGCAGCAGGCAGCCCAATTCTCAAGCGGGCCATCCCCGTTGTCGTTGTGGTTGTTGCTGTTCTTGTGTGGCTTGTCGTTCGCTAATTCATGCAACTACCCGGTGCTTCCCCTTCACCTGAAGATCTCGCCGCTGTCACTGCCCTAATTGGTCGCATTCCACAAGGCGATTTTCGCGTGGTTGTTCGCGCTACTGATAGTTCTCCCGTTGTTCTGATGAATGCCCCACTTTTGGAAGACGGCACACCCATGCCAACTCTGTACTGGCTTGTCGGAGGCACAGAGGTACATGCAGTCAGCACATTGGAAGCTGATGGTGGCGTTAACACTGTTGAAGCCATCATTGGTCTCGATGCAATTGACGCAATTCATGTGCGCTACCAAGAACGACGTGACGCAATGATTCCTGCCACTCATGAAGGGCCTCGCCCATCTGCCGGAGTTGGTGGCACGCGACGTGGTGTTAAATGCTTGCACGCACATTTCGCACATTGGCTTGCAGGTGGCGATGACTCTGTTGGCAAATGGGTTGCACAACAACTCGACGAACGTGGCGTTACGTACGCGCAGCCGATATGGCCGTAATGATTGCAGCTATCGACGTAGGAACTAATTCTGCGAATCTTCTTGTCATTGATGAACATGGCAAAGAACTCACACGTGTAATCACTTCAACACGACTCGGAGAAGGGCTTCACTCAACTGGCGAACTCTCCGTTGAAGCAATGACACGCACTATCGAAGTCATTACGGCATACATAGCCACCGCTACCTCATTAGGCGCCTCCACTATTCACATCGTCGGAACCGCCGCATGTCGGCGAGCCCGCAATGCCACTGCCTTCAGTGAATTACTACAAGCAAAAACTCAGTTAACCCTTGAGGTGTTGTCGGAATCCGACGAAGCAGCCTTGACATTTTCTGGTGCGCTCATCGGTCTCCCCGTCCTCGACGCACCTACCTTGGTAATTGATATTGGTGGAGGCAGCACCGAATACACAGTCGGAACACAATCAATTGATGTCTTTGCCAGCATCCCGTTCGGCGCAGTGACGTCTACTGAGTCTCATATTTCCTCAGACCTGCCGCGCCCTGAAGATCTCACCAACCTCATTGGTGCAGTGTCTGATGAACTAGAAGACATCACTCGCGATCACCCCATTGTTGCCACCGCAATTCGCACAGTGGGCGTTGCGGGCACCATCGTCGCTATTGCTGCAGTTGAACTGGGGCTGCACGAATTTGACGATGCTGCACTGCACGGGATGACACTGTCTCGTGAGGCCGTTGAAGATGTATTTCGCACGGTAGCAACCGAGCCATTGGCGCTACGTGTGCAAAACCCAGGCCTTGGCCCAGACCGAGCAGACATCATTGTGGCCGGCTGTTGCATTCTCGTTGCCACTATGCGCCGCCTGCACCTCTCAGAGATAACCGTGTCAACCCGCGGACTTCTCGATGGGGTCGCCCACCGTGCCAGACTGAATTCATGACCGCGGTTCATCCAGCACGACCATCGAACGTTGGGCTTCGTTTGTATGGCCGGCGCGTGGTGTTGCGCCCACTTGTTCCGCAAGATTTCACAGGGTGGAGCGAAGTACGTCGCCGTAATGGTGAATGGCTCACGGTGTGGGAACCAATGCGAATGGTGCACCACCCAGACCCTGAACAAAACCGTGATGTGTTTGCTGCACGCTGTGGCGCACGAGACCGTGAACGACTTGCCGGCTCACAGTACGCCTTCGGTATTTTTGTCGACGGTGCATTCGCCGGAGAAATCAACTTGAACAATGTTGTTCGCGGCGCATTTCAATCTGCAACCATCGGCTACTGGATTGACAAGTCGCGTGCTGGTCGTTCACTCATGGCAGAAGCTTTAGTTGTGGTCGCTCAATACGCATTTGAAAATCTGCACTTACACCGACTTGAGATATGCATCATCCCGCGCAATAGCAACTCACGTCGCGTGATGGAAAAACTAGACATTCGCACCGAAGGTGTTGCCGAACGATTTCTTGAAATCAACGGCACATGGGAAGACCATGTGCGTTACGGCATCACCGTTGAAGAATGGAACGAACGCCGTGAAGACTTTCTTGAAGGTTGGATTACTCCTTAGAGCGGAGAATTGAGCGCTTGAGCGCGCTGTCGACGAACAGTCTTTCGTCGCTTCCATTCTTTTGTCTTCCAGTGCTTCAACACGTGCTTACGGCTTTTTTCAATGCCAATAAGCGGATCATGGTGATGAACTGGTTTCCATTCAGGTCCAGGCTCTTCCACATCTAGTGGTTCGAGACCGTGCCGTAATGCTTCTTCCGCTAAGTGAAGTTCGCTATGCACACGGTGACGTTCATTGTGGGCATGTGCCCGCAATTCTTCACGCGGTGCAGGTGCACGATCCTGGTTGCGATTTCGATTACTCACCGCTGCCTCCTTAAGGAGTCCAAGAGGGAATCACTATGGTTCCCTGCTCGCAATGTACACCTCGCCAGACTCGCGAAATACCACTTTCATCCCTATTTATCTACGGGAGAACTAGTTAATGCGTAAGGTTCGGATAACAGGGTCTTGGCCAAGGACGCCTCGAAGCCCCACACGGCAGGTTCCCTTTCGTAGGGCCACCAAACGGAGCGGTTCTGCTTGCAAGCGACATATCTTTTTTGATGTTTGAGACACTGACAAGATAAGAGGCAGGTCGCTTGTCAGCGAAGCGAGCGCTTCAGGTTTCACGGACTGACCCACCAATATTCTTCGCACCGGCATTGTGGTAATTCGTGACGTTGCTATTCCGTCACCTATTGCGTTCGTTGCCTTAATGACAACTTGATACTTGCTTCCAACTTTTAGACCCGTGAATCGAACAGCATTTGTACCAGTAGGCACTTCTTTTCGTTGCACAACTTTTCCTTTGCGCAACAATGACACTCTTGTTCCCGTTATTACTGAACCACCATCACACGGTGGGTCCCAACTAACAACTATTCCTGTTGAGTCCGTAGTAATCAATACATGTGACGCTTCACCTGGCGCAGTAACAGCAATAGGTGTCGTGTCGATAAACAACAGCCTGTTGAGTGAATCCGCAGTCATTCCTTGGATTACACCTTTAGTCGAACGATCAATAATGGCCTGCGAAATTGCTGTTGCGCACATGCCAGGTTGCTGTTGCGCGAGCAATGCTGCATAACCGGCAACTAACGGCGATGCCATTGATGTTCCAACGTCAAACTCGTAATCCGTATCAGAATCTTTCCACGCAGACTCAAGTCCGCGAAGTCTGTCTCCGCCCGGTGCATATATGTCAACACATGGTCCATTGTTTGAGTAATACGAGACAAAATCAACTACGCCAATCGCGCCCACTGTCAACGCATCGGGCACATCACCTGGTGCAATCTTGCACGCATCAATTGGGCGCCCCGCAGCATCGCCATTACCTGATGCAACTGTGACTACAACTCCTTCATCAATCAGAGCTTGCACTTCACTATCGATAGATGTTCCGTCATCTCCGAGGTCAACACCAAAACTTAAGTTTACAACTGCAGCCACACCAGCGCGATGATGTGCCCGCACCCACTTAAGTGCATTCACAACATCTGCAACTTCTCCGTCGCCATTGCAGTCAAGAACTCGCACAGCAATCAGGCGGGCCTGTGTTGCAACTCCCACTGTTGACCCTGCAGCTAGGGCGGCGACATGCGTTCCGTGACCATCACAATCAGACGTCTCGGGGTTCACTTTCGACGTGCCGTTCTCTGTAGGAATATCGATTGCTGGCAGCACCCGACCACCGAACTGCTCATGGGTAGATCTGATTCCGGTATCCACAATGTAGATATCGATTCCGGCCCCTGTCAGAGGCCCAAAAACGCTATTTCCGTCCAGTGGAAGCCTGGGCTGATTGATGCGGTCAAGGTGCCAGGAAGGGCCCACAGGGGCTGTGAGAGCCAGTGAGGCAGGGACTTGGCTTAGTCCTGCTGCGACCATGCACAGAGCAATCAATCGCTTCACATTCACAAAATGAAATGCTATCGTTGAATAAGTTTCAAGGTCTCAATAACCCCGAAAAAGGAAATAGCAATGAAGGCTCTCTCTCGTAAATTCAGCTCTGTTCTCGCAGTCACAGCCATCACCGCAACCATGGCACTTGCGTCGCCAGTGTCTGCAGGTGTGCAAACTTTCGGCAAGACCTACTCAGTCACTGCAACTGTAAAAGGCGGAAAGAATCTCACTGTTCTTCTTATCTCTGGTAGCGGCCGCCTACTTGCTTCAAAGAAAGTCACCAGAGCTAATCAGAAGATCACTCTCAAGTCGCCGGCAACTGCATCAATTGGCGGCACATCACTTCAATTGGTTAACAGCGGTGGCAAATCAAAAGGTTCATACTTCGGTCCAGTAACAATTGGTCATAAGGGAAAAAGTGCCACTAAAGCGTCGCGTGTATACACACGACTCAAGCAGTCGATTTCTAGATCAGTAAAACTTGGAACTCTCACAATCAAAAAAGTTGGCGCTGGCAAGCAAGGGTACGCAGTTGCATCAGCCACTTCGAAGAGTGCTGACACTTCTGTTGGTGCACAAGTCAAAGCCTCAAAGGGACGCCCACTCGGTGTTGGTACATTCGGAAAAACTGCCGGTGTTGCAATTAAGTCGTACGGCGTCAGTGCAACTGCGATTGGTGACCCATGTTCACCACCAAACACTGCAACATGCGGTCCTGACGGTAAAGAAATCGGACCACCAAGCGGCAATCCGGTTAATCCACCTACCCCTCCTACGCCTGGTCAACCGAACGCTGGACAGCCAGCAACAGGACAGCCAAACGCTGGGCAACCAAACGCTGGGCAACCAACACAACAAGGTGCAGTTATCAGCAAGGATGACACTCTCGGCGGTGACAAAGACGACGATGGAATTCCCAATGCATTCGACGTGAATGACGACGGAGATGCTGTTCTTGACTCAGCAGACACCTCAACTCCTGCACCAAAAGTTGCTGTAGACGACGGCACCAAAGATTGCAGTGCAGTTGATTTCAGAATTTTCACTAACTACAAAGCCACCCAAGGTGGATTTGCCGGAACAATCAATGCATATGGTGTTGGCGGTTTCAAGGCTGACAAAACAAACATCGCGTCAACCATCACAAAGACAATGAGCATGGTGTTCTCCCCCATTACTCAAGTGTGTGGTTCGCCAGTGACACGTTCATTCCTCAAAGGAATTGATGTTCCATATGCCCCAACTGATTATGTAGAGCTCTCGAAGACATGCGGTACAGGCGATTACCAATGGCTCATTGGTGCCGGCAAAATGTGCGGAACTGATGCAAGTGGATTTTCATTCGGATCTGCCTACACATTTGGTGACACTCTTCCAACCGGTCAAGACACCTTCTCCATGAAGGTAGAAACAGCTGACGGAAAGAAATACGAATTCACTTCAAGCCCTGGCTTCGTATTTGTTACTCACCCCATGTTCATTGCCTACAGCAACGACGGTACTAACTACACGAATATTGACTACACCAATGCAACTACCGGCCCTGAAGGTGCACGCATTACCGAGCCAACAATCAGCGTCACGCAATCACAAACCTTGTACCTCAAGGTGTATCGCCCACAACGTTTGGCAATGGACGGTGAAAAGGGCGATTTCTATGACCTCGGTGGTTTCAAGTTCACACCTGATATCCCGAACGGAACTCCATCAGTCGGTAAGTGTGATGCGCTGACAAGCACAGACACCGAGATGACCTCTGATACACCAATCAATGCTGCAAGCCCACCTGTGATGACCTTGCAGTGGGCAATCGGCACCAAGTGTTATGGAGCGCCACCAAAGAACATTCCGTGGGCGCCAGCTCCGAGCGACTTTGATATCCAAGTTGAGCCATCAGGCCCAGGTGGAAACTCCGCTCAGAAGATTCGCATCACGCTTTCTTAGTGATCTTTGCCTGCATCGCGGCAATTTTCTCTGCAAACCATGGCTGCTTAGTGCTCCATAACTGAGGCATGAGTTCACGCTCGACTGCCTCAGGGTGAGTCACTACGTCTGCCATGTCTTGAATAGTTTTCTTCACGCTCTCCAATAACGGACGTGGCACGCTCGCAGCGCGAGCAGCCATCTTCTGGGCTTCAATAAGCAATTGATCATCGTCGACGCATTTCCAAACAAGTCCAATACGTTCTGCTTCGGCACCATCGAGAACTTCACCAAACACCACGGTTGCAAAAGCATTTTGTGGTCCGGCGATACGGCGCAACATCCATGTGTGTCCGCCACCTGGATGAATACCAATTTGCAAGAAGCGCGTATCGAACTTTGCACGGCGCGCAGCAATGCGCACGTCACAGCCAAGTGCCAAGTTCATTCCTGCACCAACAGCTGCACCATTCACTGCTGCGATTGTTGGTAACGGGCTGCGAGCAATACGCAAGAACCCTTCGTAAATCGTGCCGAGACTTTGCCCAGATGCTGTTGCAAGGTTGCCAAGGTTCGCACCAGCGCAAAATGCTGGCGCAGTTCCGGTGACAACGATGGCGCCAATGGAAGGGTCGCCTTCTATGGTGTCCATCGCAACGAGAATTTCAGCCACCATCGGTGCTGTCAAAGTGTTTCGCTCGTCAGGGTTGTTCAAGGTCAGGGTTGCGACGCCGTCAGTAACGGTCAGTAATACAAGGCTCATGGTTGCTAGTTTCGCACACCGGCCTAGGTAATTTCCCCTTCGGTCGCCTACGGTGAAGGCATGAGTACAGACGTTGTTTTATACGAGGTGAGCGAGCGCATCGCCACAATCACCATGAATAGGCCTGCAGCCCGCAATGCCCTCAGCAGCGAAGTGCTGAAGTTGCTTCCGGCGCTCATGAAGACAGCCGACAAAGACGACTCTGTTGATGTCATTATCCTCACGGGCACAGACCCAGCGTTTTGTGCTGGCCTTGACCTCAAAGAACTTGGTGACACTGGCGGTAACTTGCGCGGCACCGGTGCAGATGGTTCAAAGAATGCCTCAGGAGCCCGTGGTCCCTTTCCTCAAGTCAAGAAGCCACTCATCGGCGCTGTCAACGGAGTTGCCATCACTGGCGGTTTCGAACTTGCGTTGAACTGCGACTTTCTTATTGCGTCAGAGAACGCAAAATTCGGCGACACACATTCCCGTGTGGGTGTGATGCCTGGTTGGGGTCTCACCGTGTTGTTGCCTCAAGCAATTGGCGTTCGTCGTGCTCGCGAAATGAGTTTCACAGGCAACTTCATGTTGGCCGAAGAAGCATTGGCGTTTGGGCTTGTTAATCATGTGGTGCCACATGCTGATCTCATGCCATTTACGCGCTCTATTGCTCTTGACATCATCGGTAATGAACAAGACGGCGTGCGCCAGATTCGTTCCACCTATGCCGGTCATGCAGCTGAGAAGAAGAAATGGGAACGCGAATCAGAAGATGGTCGCGCATGGCGCAAAGCGCAGTTTGATCCGAAAAAAGTAGAAGAGCGTCGCGCCAAGATTATGGAACGCGGACGCAAGCAATAATTGCTAGTCGGCGTCGCTGAACATTTCAGCGACAGCACTTACTTCAATACCGCCACGTGGACGTTGTGTCAGGTGCACTCGCACTGCATACGGCTTGGCAGTTTCCATTACTTCGGCTGCAATTTCAGCCGCTAATGCTTCGGCGAATACTGCGCGATCACGGAAACCCCACAAGTACAGCTTGAGGCTCTTTGACTCGATGCAGAATTCGTTTGGCTCGTACTCAATAACAACAGTTGCAATATCTGGCTGCTGTGTCACCGGGCAGATTGATGACAACTCGTCAGTGGTGAACGTGACTGAAGAGACATGTGCAGGTGCAGGGAACACTTCCACGTGTGCAATTGCATGTTGAACTGTTTGACCGAGAACGGTGAGTGCAGAGGTATCGCTCATGCCGTAAAGGCTACGGGTGTTACTGCAAATCAGCTGGCAACAGTGAGGACAATGACACCAACGGCCGTGGGCCAACGTGTGAAATCACTTCAGCGGCCGCAATGGCACCAATGCGAGCACAACTGGTGAGGTCTTTGCCCTGCGTCAACCCGCGCAAGAATCCGGCGGCAAACAAGTCTCCGGCACCAGTGGTATCTACAACACTTGCGACAGGAGCTGCAGGAACGCTGTGAATATCGTCGCGTGTGACCACAACCGATCCTTTTTCGCTGCGAGTAACGGCAGCAATATGGCAATCACGGCGCAAGAGTTCTACCGCTTCGTCAAAATCCGCTGTCTCATAGAGAGACTTCAACTCATCCTCATTGGCAAACAAGACATCAATGTCATTACGTACCAATGATTGGAAATCCGCACGGTGGCGATCAACGCAGAACGAATCCGACAATGTCAAAGACACCACTCGGCCATATGCGTGTGCAACTGCTGCTGCCTTGCGGAACGCATCTTTTGCTTCGTCACGGTCAAACAGGTACCCCTCGAGATACAGCACTGCGCCTGCAGAAATAATGTCTGAATCAAGATCCGAGAACGACAACTGAGTAGAGATGCCGAGGAATGTATTCATTGTGCGTTGAGCATCAGGTGTAACTGCAATGATGCATCGTCCTGTTGGCACAGAAGAATCGGGGGCGCCACTGCGAAAATCGACACCAACAGTTTTCATGTCAGCAGCAAAAACATCACCGAATTCGTCGTTAGCAACCTTGCCAATGAACGCAACGTCTCCGCCAAGGCTTGCAATACCAGCGATTGTGTTTGCGCCAGAACCACCACTGGTACGCGTGCTTGCTCCGACTGCAGTCGACAAGTGCACGGCCCGATCTGTTTCAATCAGTGCCATCGAACCCTTCACCATGTCGTTAGAGGCAAGGAAAGCGTCGTCCACCATGGCAATCATGTCCACAAGGGCGTTACCCACCCCGACAACGTCGTACAGAATTCCTTCTTTGTTGGTGAGAGAAGGAACATGGGCGGTGAAAGGATGACTACGTGGCATGGTTCTCTACGGTAGTCGCAGGCCGCACCCCACTAGCCTTTATTGGGTGAGCCACCTCAATAATCCCTTTCGCCTCCCCCGCACCGTTCTGCCTTCGCGCTACGAGGTGTCCCTAACTCCAGATCTTGATGCTGCCTCATTTACAGGCACAGTTTTTATCTCCGCTGTAGCAACAGAAGCGGTATCTGAGATTGTCGTCAATGCAATCGAACTTGATATTGCCTCGGTCACTGTTGACGGCACCACAGCGTCGTTCACATTGCATGAAGAATCAGAACGTCTCATCATTAGTGCAGATGTTGCGAAGGGCCCATGC
>JANQYF010000034.1:4687-13730 GCA_030729045.1 Ilumatobacteraceae bacterium | reverse complement strand
CTCGAAGCAACTGAAACAGAAATGGTTGGCGACATTGCAGTGCGCATCATTCACGTGCCAGGTAAATCTCATCTCACCGAATTCGGAATGCGCGCTGGCACTTTTGCGCTTGATTGGTTCCAGACCTATTACGGCGTTCCATACCCAAGCGACAAAGTTGACCTTCTTGCATTGCCAGACTTCGCTGCTGGCGCAATGGAAAACATGGGTTGCATCACTTTCCGTGAAGTGTTGCTGCTGGTTGACCCTGAAACATCAACACAAGTTGAACAAGAACTTGTTGCTCTCGTTGTTGCCCACGAACTCGCACACATGTGGTTCGGCGACCTTGTCACCATGCGCTGGTGGAATGGAATCTGGCTGAACGAAGCATTCGCGACGTTTATGGAATACGCAGCATGTGATGCATTCATGCCGCAATGGAAACTGTGGACTTCATTTGGTCTTGACCGCAGTGCCGCATTCGATGTTGACTCATTGCACTCAACGCGCACCATCGAATTTCCCGTTAACTCCCCTGCAGATGCTGACGGAATGTTCGATGTACTCACGTATCAAAAGGGCGGCGCCATCTTGCGCATGCTCGAGCAATACATCGGGCCAGACCGCTTTCGCGCAGGTGTTAGCCACTACCTAAAGACACATGCATACGGCAACACAGAGACCAATGACTTGTGGGATGCAATTGAGCATGTAGTCAGCACTGATGGTGGGCCTATCGTTCCCGTGCGTCGCCTCATGGACTCATGGATCTGGCAAGCCGGATACCCACTGATTTCAGTACGAATTGACGGAAGTGAGTTAGTGCTTGCACAGCGCCAGTTCACATTCGACAACAGCCCAGACGCCACCTTGTGGGTCGTGCCCATCCACGTGCGCATCGGCAATTCGACAAGCAAAGTCTTGCTTGAAACCGATGAGATTCGCATTCCAATCTCAGATACCTCAGCCACCATTGTGGTTAACGCCAATGGGCCAGGTTTCTATCGCGTTGAATACTCAGCAGATCTTTTGCTCCGCATCACCGGTTCAACTTTGTCTTCACTTGACACTCTCGAGCGCTACAACTTGGTCGATGATGCGTGGAACGCGGTCGTTGCTGGCGCCATGAGTTCAGATGCCTTCATTGCATTCCTGCAGGGCTTCACCAATGAACGTGACCTTGCTGTGTGGCAAACAATTGCAGCATCTCTGAAATCTTTGTCACGCATTGTGCCAACAGAATCAGAGCCAGCATTTGCTTCATTCATCAAAACTTTGGTGTCGCCTGCAATCGCCCACTTCGGTTGGAAACCCGTTGCTGGTGAAGAGGACTTGGTCGCGAAACTTCGTGGTCTCATTGTGCAACTACTTGCAATTCACGGAAAAGATACTGACGCTCAGCGCCAATGCCGTGACATCTTGTTTAACAACACCGTGACTGAACCAGAACTGGTCGCCGCAGCAACAAATGTTGTGGCAGCCACTGGCGATTCCACAGATTACGAATGGTTCCTTGGGCGTTATCGCGACCCATCAACACCGCAAGAGCAAATTCGCATGCTGTATGCACTTGCTGAATTCGATAGTGCTGAACTTATTGCACGTACATGCGACTTCGCATTAACGAGCGAAGTAAAGACTCAGAATGCCCCATTCCTACTCAACCGTTGTATTGCAAACCGCAAGCACGGAGAACAAGCGTGGAACTTTGTACGTCAGAACTGGCAACATGCAAATGATGCCTTCCCTGGCAACACCATCATTCGCATGGCCAGTTCTACATCAACGTTGAACTCAGATGCAATGGAAGCAGACGTTCAGTCATTCTTTTCTGAACACCCCATCGCACAGGCCGGCAAAACTCTTGATCAGGTTCTTGAACGTCAACGAGTCAACACAGACCTTCGCCGTCGCGAATCTGGCATCGTCGCTGACGCGCTAAAGGCATAACATCGCATTTCTTCCCGCCTCTGCAAGCTCTGATGCAAAGCTCATCATCGCCACTCGCGGCGTGCGGGCATTCGTCGACGGAATCGCATACGTAGTTCTGCCAGCATTCCTCTTGCACCTTGGGTTCTCTGGCGTACAAATTGGCGCTGTTGTTACTGCCTCACTTTTAGGCTCAGCCGCACTCACATTGGCGGTGGGAGTCTCTGCGCATCGTTTCTCCATTGAACGGTTGCTCGCCTATTCCTCATGGCTAATGGTGGTCACCGGAATTGCCTTTGGCCTCAGTACGCCGTTCATTGTGTTACTCGTCATTGCAGCCGTTGGCACAATGAACCCGAGTGCTGGCGATGTGAGTGTGTTCTTACCGCTCGAGCAAGCAACATTGTCTGCCACTGTGACTGACTCTGATCGCACGAGTGTCTTTGCAGTATTCAACTTGGTGGGGTCGCTCGTTGGCGCCATCGGTGCATTGTGCGCAGGTATTCCTATTTGGCTAGCCACTTCTATGGGCCACGACTCAGAAGTTGGCCGTCGCGCAGCGTTTGTGCTGTACGGCCTCGCAGGTCTATTGCTCCTTGCGATCTATTCACGGTTGTCGCCAGCAAGTCGCACTCGTACTACTAAAGCTGACTCGGCTCTCGGTACAGAATCTCGCAAGACCGTCTACACACTTGCTGCGCTGTTCAGTCTTGATTCTTTTGGTGGCGGTTTCGCAACCCAAGCAATCTTTGCGTTGTGGGTCTACCGCAGATTTGATCTTTCACCCGGAACTCTCGGCATCATCTTCTTCTCTGCAGGCATCTTGTCTGCATTTTCATCATTGCTAGCTGTACGAGTATCACGTCGCATCGGACTCGTGCGCACCATGGTCTTCACCCATATCCCCGCCAGTGTGTTGTTAGCTGCAGTTGTCCTTGCACCAAATGTGTGGTGGGCAATGGGATTATTCATTCTGCGCGGTTTGTTGTCGCAAATGGACGTACCAGTGCGCACCAGTTACGTAATGGCTGTTGTTCAACCACATGAACGCGCAGCAGCAGCGAGTATCACGAATGTTCCGCGCAGCCTTGCATCAGCATTGCCACCACTAGCAGCTGGCTGGATGCTTGATCAGTCGAACTTTGCATGGCCATTACTGATTTGTGCAGCGTGCAAAATTACATACGACTTGCTGTTACTAATGATGTTTCGCAATGTGCGACCCCCTGAAGAGGCTGCAAAGATCTAGCGGGTCTCGGCTTTGAGAGTGCCCTTGCCTACAAGGTCACGCAATTCGGTCTTCAAGAACTTTCCTGCAGCGTTGCGCGGCAGTGGTTCATTCATGATGACAACATGATTCGGAACCTTGAACGATGAAATCTTTCCGTCGAGGAACTTCCACAAATCATCAGCGCTAAAGGCAACGCCTTCTTTCGGAAAGATAGCAACGCCGACTTCTTCACCGAGGCGCTCGTGAGGAATACCGAAAACAGCAACTTCGTACACAGCTGGGTGCTCGTAGATTGCGCCTTCAACTTCAACGCAGTAAATGTTTTCTCCACCGCGAAGAATCATGTCTTTGATGCGGTCTTTGATGAACAAGAAACCTTCATCGTCGATGTATCCACCGTCACCGGTGCGCAACCAGCCGTCAACAATTGTCTCTGCGGTTGCATCTGGGCGATTCCAGTATCCACGAATCAACATTGGGCCGAACATGCAGATCTCGCCCATTTCGTTTGGTCCGAGAGTCTTGAACGTTTCAGGGTCACGAACCTCTACGCGCATTGGCCATGTTGCACGGCCAGTACTTGTGGGGCGGTCTGTGTAGAACTTGCCGGTGTTGCCAGGGCCATACGCATTGGTTTCGGTCATGCCGTAACCCAATTGTGGACTTCCCTTTTTCACGGCCTTATCAACCTTGTCAACAAGCGCAGCAGGTGCCGGTGCACCGCCACCGCCAACTGCACGAAGGCTGCTGGTGTCGTACTTGTCGAAATCTGGGTGGTTCACAAGGTCCCATGACTGGGTTGGCACACCAACAAAGTTTGTGATGTTTTCTTCAGCAATGATTGGCAACGCCTTGCCAGCGTCCCACTTGTACATGATGACAAGTTTGAGGCCTGCCATGAAGCAGCTCAACATCACTGGCACACAACCGGTGACGTGGAAAAGAGGCACAATCAGAATGAACGATGGCGGGAATGGGTCTGCAGGAGCTTCTGGTTCATCAGATGCCAACTTCAACACTGCATTACGCGCCGAGAACGCCATCAACGCGCTCAGAACTGCACGGTGCGTAGATACGGCACCCTTCGGGCGGCCAGTAGTACCAGAGGTGTACAGAATTGTTGCATCGTCATCTAGTGAGATATCAGCAACCAATGGTCCGAGACCGGTTTTTACAACTGCAGCCCAATCATCAACATCTGCTCCGAGTTCGCGCTCTGGGCGAACACACAACATCTTGATGTCGTGTTTGCGACATGACGCATGAGCGGTATCTATGCGCTGCTGGTCACCGATCAGAACTTTTGCACCAGAGTCTTGCAATGCGAAGTCCATCTCGTCTTCGGTCCACCATGCATTGAATGACACATTGACAGCACCAATAGAAATGATGGCGGCGAAGGCCATGATCCATTCAGGGAAGTTACGCATGGCAACAGCGACACGATCGCCCTTCTTCACGCCATAGGTATTCACCAGCAAGTGACATAGACCATCAACTTGATCCATGGTCTTTCCGAAGGTCCACTTCTCGCCTTCATAGATAATGAAGGTGGCGTCACCGAAGTTGCGCGCATTCTGCAAAACGAGTGCAAGGTTTGGCGGGCAATTCTTGAAGACATCCATCTTCACGCCACGAATCTCGGCTTCCATCAATTCAAACGGAGTACCTGACCCTGCGGCCAAAACTTTTGTTTGTGCTTCTGTCCATGAAAGTGCCATGTGAAATTCCCCCGTGTAAGTACGAAGAGGAAAGTCTAGAGGCGCATGCGCCAAGCGTCACAGTCCGTAGCGGACGACGACAATTACGCGGCGTGGCGTTGGCCGTAATAACGGCGAAGGTATTCCTGGTTACGGATCTGCACAAGGATGTAGCAGTAGGCCGCAAGACCAAGGAATGAAACCGTGAACAGGTACAGCATGGCTGTACTGCCGGTGGTGACGCCAAGGAACAATGAGATGCCAGTGGCAGCCACCATTCCGTAAAGAACATTGACGCGACGACGGCGAACTACTTCACGTGACGACATGAAGGCAGTCTCGGCAGCAAAGTGCGCGCGAGGCAGTTCAGCAGTGTGATGAGTGCGACGGTGGCGAGGCTCGGCGGCGAGAACGCCATCGCTTGCAATCAGGCGAGGAGCTTGTGCTGACTGACGAGCCATCGGGGCAGACAGACGAGGAGACGACGACAGTGGTCGAGCCATGGCGCGCATTGGCGCTTGAGTGCCAGGGGTCTGCGAGCGCTGAAGGGTGTGCAGCTGACGACGGAAATCAGAGACAGACGACACGGCGCCAGTATCAAAGCGTGAGCGAAGAAGTGGAGGTAGCAACACTGCCATCCACATTGCGCCGACGATAAGAAGAACTAGTTGACTCATGTACGAGATAATCACCTTGATTAGGGAATAGAAATATTCGACCGTGGTCGTGAGCCGATGCTGGAGGCATTGACTAAGGGCGTCCTAAGACACTCATGAAATCCTAGTGAGGTTTTGTCAGCCATGCGACCCGCCACGCCGTATTGACTGCAAAATTACGCTGTTTTTGCTCAAAAACGAATAAAAATGGCCAATTGGGACATTTTTCACAGGGTGTAATTGGACTTTATTCAGGGCGCTGGAAGCTGCCAGAGCGTCCGCCCGACTTCTCCCACAGGGCCAATTCACCGATCACCATCGACTTGTCTGCGCTCTTGCACATGTCATAGATGGTGAGAGCAGCAACCGAACACGCGGTCAGTGCTTCCATCTCGACGCCGGTCTGTCCGGTGGTTTCGACAATCGCTTCGATGGCAACGACACCCTCGCCGACCGAAATGTTCACGGTGACTGCGCTGAGCATGAGGGGGTGACATAGAGGAATCAGGTCGCTCGTTTTCTTCGCAGCCTGAATACCGGCGATGCGAGCAGTAGCAATCACGTCGCCCTTCGGCAACGATGCCGAGGTGATAGCAGCCGACGTTGCTGGCGACATCTGCACGTTGCACCGAGCAACTGCCCGACGGCTGGTGATGTCTTTGCCACCCACATTGACCATATGGGCCTGGCCCGATTCATTGAGATGGCTGAAGGTTGGCTCGCTCATCTGGTCAGGTTATGCCGAAATCTTGCACTCCCGCACACATCGCATTTGACAGATCCTAGAAAGGACTTACGATGGCTATTAGCGAAACAGACCGGCTACAAATGTTTTCCGGATTACAAAAGAGCGTCGGAGAAACAGTGGCTAACACATTGATGGAACACCTGCCACCAGGAGGATGGTACGACGTTGCCCGCACAGGCGATTTTGATCGTATTGAAACCAGGATTGACAAACTTGAAGCACGACTCGACGACCGAATCGACAAGCTCGAAATCCGATTCGACAAACTTGAAGCGAGGATCGACAACCTCGAAGCAAGGCTCGACGACCGAATCGACAAGCTCGCTCAGAAGATCGACACCAACACCAGATGGATGATTGGTATTTCACTCTCCTACGGCATTGGCATACTTGGCGCCCTTGTCACTTTCATGGTGGCGACGCTCAACTAGAAGGCGCACCTTCTGGCGTGCGCTACGCCAGTTTCAGAAAGAGCTTTTCTACTTCTTCAAGATCAAAGCCATCACGTTTGGCTTGTTTCGGGTCTTGCAAACACTGCTGAAGGCCGGCGGACAACAAACGGAATCCCACTTGGTCAAGCGCCGTACTGGCAGCAGACACCTGCGTAATGATGTCGCGGCATTCACGGCCATCTTCAATCATCGTGCGCACAGCACGCACTTGGCCTTCAATACGGGCAAGGCGCTTCTGTAGGCCATCAAGAATGTCTTGTTCAATCTTCACTGCTGTCTCCCTCAGACGAAAGTTATACCCCTTAGGGTATCATGTAGGTATCCCAGAAAGAGAACCCCATGATCTTTGAACAGTTCTACCTTGAATGCCTCTCACATGCCTCATACCTAGTGGGCGACCAATCAACTGGCAAGGCAGTTGTCGTAGACCCCCAACGCGACATTGACCAATACCTTGACCGTGCACGTGAATTGAACCTCACAATTACCCATGTACTTGAAACGCATTTTCATGCGGACTTCTTGTCTGGTCATCTTGAACTTGCCAAAGCCACTGGCGCAACCATTTGTTTCGGCGCAGAAGCCCGACCACAATTCGCAGCCCACCTTCTTGCAGATGGCGAACGCATTGTTCTTGGTGACGTCGTGATCGAAACTCGACTCACACCAGGGCACACACCAGAATCAGCGTCATACGTTGTGTATGAACATGACGGTGATGCAGTCCCCTACGGCGTGCTAACTGGTGACACTCTGTTCATTGGCGATGTTGGTCGTCCAGACCTCTTGGTCAGTGTCGGAAAAACCGCTGACGAACTAGGGCACATGTTGTTTGCATCTATTCAGAACAAACTGCTGACATTGCCAGACCCCACCAGAGTCTTTCCTGCGCACGGCGCTGGCAGTGCGTGCGGCAAGAACTTGTCAACAGAGACTTCTTCCACCATGGGTGTACAACGTCGCAACAACTACGCATTGCAATTCACCGATGCCGATTTGTTCGTTGCTGCAGTTACTGAAGGTCAACCCGAAGCGCCTGGCTATTTCATTTACGACGCCGTGTTGAACCAGAAGAATCGCGACACCCTTGACGAACATGTCTCACCAACTGCTCTGACCATCACTCAACTGCTTGATGCACGTGATCGTGGTTTGCAGATCATAGATACTCGTGAGTCACAGTTCTTCGCTGCCGGGCATCTACATGGATCAGTGAACGTAGGACTTGCTGGCAGGTACGCAGAATATGCAGGTTCGGTAATCAGGCCAGACGAAGACATTGTCATCATCACTGATGCCGGATTGGAATTAGAAGCCAAAGTACGCCTTGCACGCATTGGTTACGACCGTGTTGTTGGGTCATTCATTGCAGACAACTTGGCTGATGTTCCTAGTGAAGTTGGTCGCGCATCACGATTAACGGCTCAAGAATTTGCAACACGGAGACATGAGATTGACAACTTGCAAGTTGTCGATGTTCGCGGAGATGGTGAATACGCAATCAACCACTTGCCCAACGCTTCAAGCATCCCTGTGTCGCAACTACGTAAACGCCTTACAGAACTAGACCCTCTTATTCCCACAGTTGTGTATTGCGCCGGCGGTTACAGGTCATCTATTGCTGCAAGCGTGTTACGCGCCAATGGCTTTCGCGATGTCAGTGATGTTCTAGGTGGCTTTGAAGCAATTCTGCAGGTGCAGAACTAGTGACGACGCCACGGCCAGCGCACTGGCCGTTTCGCTAAGAACGCGGCAACGCCTTCGCGCACTTCCCCGCTCTTGTCCATTTCGGTTTCCCAATGCAAGGTGGTCTTTGGCTTCACTTTGCCTTCGCGCACCACTTCATCAATCATTGCTTTACTTGCCGCTTGAGTTAGTGAAGAACGCTCAAGAAGAACTGCGACAAGTTCATCCACGCGCGCATCAAGCGATGCAACGGTAAGCAGCTCATCAATAAGCCCAATACGCAATGCCCGTGCTGAATCAATCAGTTCACCTGTGTACATCAGATGCTTCGCGGCGGAACCACCAATCACTCGCACAGCGCGCTCGAGCGCGTTTGTGGGATACACAATTCCCAACTTGGCAGGAGTGATTCCAAACACTGCATCATCACTACTGAGACGAAAATCGCACGCTGTAGCAATAGAAACGCCACCACCCACGCAGTTACCACGAATAACAGCAATGGTTGGGCCAGGGAAATTCGCTAAGGCTTCTTCTGCTGCCCAGTTGATGCGTGCATATTCGCCACCAGGGCCGTTTGTTAGTTCAGTAATGTCAGCACCCGCACAGAAGTGATCACCGCTGCCTCGCACCACAAGAATGCGCACATCAGGGTTAGC